>NZ_JBITNB010000012.1:0-74844 GCF_054373195.1 Paenibacillus sp. CMAA1364
TTGCAAAAGTCTGCTTAAAGTAGCGCAGAGGACGGAACGATTTCGTAAAAGCGATTGGAGAAACGGTCCGTTCTCGGAGCGTCCTCTCAGAACACCTAACCTTCTCCTACAAAAAAACAAACGGGGTGCCCCTAGTCATTTTCATGACTTTTGGGACAGCCCCTTTCGCTTGCAGCATAACAAGCACTATATTTAACCCCTGTCAACCAAGATTACATGGTTACAGTTGGTCCCTTTGCACAGATGGGTTACAGAATAATTGACTTCTAACACAACAAAAGCCCTACCTCTCTTTTGTCCTTACGGCTCCAATGACCGTGCCAGTGTGAATCAGATACGTCCTTAAAACTCTACTTCATTAGGGTTTGTAAAAATAGAAATTTCAAACTTCATTTGTGAAGGTTATTCTTCTTGCGAGGAACGCTAGGGGGTTAAAATTTTAAATGCAAAGTTAATCATAACATGAATTGAATTGTATTACAAGCATCCGCTCGAAGAACGAGCGGATGCTCTAATATTGATATTCAATCAATTATTCGGACGCTAATGAGTAACTGTTATTCGTAATTGTAAGTAAATCACGGATGCCAGACGATGCAATGATCTTCTTGTCTTTCGTAATAAAGAGAGCATCTGTATGGTCTAAAGCCTCTATAAATGCTAATCCCTTTTCAATACCTAATGCAAATAATGTGGTTGATAATCCATCAGCATCGATAGAATGATCGGTTAGAATCGTAACACTATTAATTTCATTGACAACGGGAAAACCGGTTTGAGAATCAAGGATATGATGATAATGTTTCCCGTTCTCCATGAAATATCGCTCATACACCCCGGAAGTTACAATGGTCATATTATCGACATGGATATTGCCAATAGGATTACCTCGTGATTCATTCGGATCTTGAATGCCAATTGTCCATTGTTGGTCACCTGGTTTCTTACCCATAGCGAATACGTTACCCCCAAGATCGATAATGGCACTTTTGAACCCTTCAGCTTGTAAATATTCAACGATCTTATCAGCTGCAAACCCTTTGGCAATCGAGCCTAGGTCAAGTGACATCCCTTGTTCAGTTAGATACACTTCATGCTTGTCTGGGTTAAGCTTCACGTTTTTATAATTACTAAGTTCAATAGCTTCCTTAATCTTGTCCATCGGAGGCACCTTTGCACCTTCGTGACCAATATTCCACAAAGAGACTAATGGACCAATAGCCATTTCGAACTTTCCATCAGAACGTACGGAATAATCATACGCAGCAGAGATGACGTGATACGTATCATCAGAGACATGGATAGGCTTGATGCCTGCATTTCGGTTGACTTCGGCAACCTCACTCTGATCATTACTCCGGTTCATTTGGATCTCAATCGTATCAAGAATATCCTTAATATGTTCAAAGTTCTTCTCTGTCGGCTTGCCATCATACACTCTAACTTGAACAATCGTATCGAACACATAGAATGATTTACTTACAGGTTCAACCTTCACATTAGGGGAAGATTTACTGTTTCCACACGCTGACAAGATGACGGTTAGGCATAAAATTAGTAGGAATGGTGCATGTTTGAATGGTTTCATAGGGTTCCCTCATTTCCAGCTCATTTTCGACATGGATTATATCAGATATAATGTTGAAAAGAAAGCGAGCTATCGCATTTGACTGAATATGAATCAAACATTGAAGCTTGTCTGGAAGATAGGTATAATTAAAAAGTATAGATTTCAAACCATTAAAATATAAGGGAGCTATCCATGAAACGCGGAGACCTACTGATTATAACGATCGTTGCTGCTGTGGCTTTATTCTTCCTAGTTCCAAGGTGGTTCCCCGGAGACGCTAGTGAAAACAATCACAATAATATATTGACAGCTGATATTACGTTGAATGGTAAGCTGTACCAGACGATTGATTTGACGAAAGAGGAACAAATCATAGAGATTAAATCTACAAAAGGAACCAATATTATTAAAGTTCATGATTATGGTGTGGAAATGTATGATACGGACTGCCCGGATAAAGTATGTCAGACCTTTGGATTTATTGATCGACCTAAACAAAGTATTATTTGTTTGCCACATCGGGTTATGGTTGAAATTAATGGCATGCAAGATGTAGGAGATGAACCAGATGTCATTGTCAACTGAAGAATCTACTCGTGTATTAAAAAGGATAGTGATCGTGGCGATTTTTGCTGCGGTAGCTGTTGTTCTCAGTATAGTTGAATCGATTATCCCAGTGAATCTTCAAATTCCAGGTGCTAAATTAGGATTAGCAAACATTATGATTCTAACCTGTTTATACTTTTTAAGAGGTAGAGATGCTCTAATGTTGGTTATATTGAAGACGATTATTACAGCATTTATTTTTGGGACATTCAGCAGTATGCTATTTAGCCTATTCGGATCATTATTTAGCTTTATCGTGATGTTCGCAGTGATGAAGTTAGGTCGCAATCAGGTGAGTCTAATTGGCGTGAGTGTCATTGGTGGTGTTGCGCATAACTTCGGTCAGATTACAGCGGCATCCATCGTATTTCAGACCACAAATATATACTATTACTTGCCACTGTTACTATTAACTGGACTAATTACTGGCATACTAGTAGGTATGGCCGTTAAATATTTGGTACCTTCTTTAACAAAGTTATCATTATTTGATGAGTTCCAAAATCAAGGCCAAGCGACCAACAGCCCGTTGGAGAATACAGTTGAACCTATAACTTCGGATAATCGTATAACCACGGCGATACATGGCGTGGGGCATCCAATATTAGAACTACAAGACGTAACGTATGGCTATGACAAGGGCCAGCCTGTTGTGAATGGGATATCACTGAACATTTCACAAGGACAATGGGTGAGTATCGTTGGCGCGAATGGCTCCGGTAAATCTACGCTGGTCAAGCTCTTGAATGCACTTCTTCCCAAAAAGGATGGCATAATAAGAGTCAAGGGGCTCGAATTGCAATCGGATACGGTCGGAGACATCCGCAAGATGATTGGCATGGTCTTTCAGAACCCAGATAATCAGTTTGTGGGAACAACGGTTGAAGATGATATTGTGTTTGGACTTGAGGCCCAATGCTTACCCATTGAAGTGATGGAGGAGAGAGTGAAGACGTATGCAGCTAAGCTTGGCATTTCTGAGCTACTGCATAAACATCCTAGTGAGTTATCAGGCGGTCAAAAGCAACGTGTAGCCATTGCATCGATCTTAAGTATGGAGCCAGAGATTGTAATATTCGATGAGGCTTCTTCCATGCTAGATGAGAAGACCCGGAACGACTTAATGATGATCTTGTCCGATATGCATCAGAGTGGACGGTATACGATCATATCCATTACTCACGATGCGCAGGAGATTGCCGCAACAGGCCGTGCGCTCGTATTACACCAAGGAAAGCTAATTGCTGATATAACACCAACGGAACTATTCCAGAATGAATCTATGCTAGAAATGTGTCACTTGGCAGCACCCTTTGCCTTTAGGCTTAGGAATGATCTGCAAAGGTATGGTGTGGAGATTTCGGTTCCTAATAGCGAAGAGGAGCTTATAGAGACACTATGGCCATTACATTCAAACAAGTGAATTATGAATATGATGCCAACAGTATGTGGAGTCAAGCTGCACTAAAAGAGCTGAATTTGCATATAGAGGCAGGTCAACTAATTGGGATTGCTGGAGCAACTGGCTCGGGCAAGTCAACATTGCTACAGATGTTTAATGGCATATTGAAGCCTACCTCAGGGACGGTACAAGTGCTTGATCATACGTTAGTGGCTGGTGAGAAGTCACCAAAGCTACAGCAATTGCGTAAAAGGGTAGGACTTGTATTTCAATTTCCAGAGCAACAACTATTTGAAGATACGGTTGAAAAGGATCTTTGCTTCGGTCCAATGAACTTTGGAATGAATCTAGAGGAAGCACAGGAAAGTGCGCGTGTCGCCATGGACCAAATGGGGCTAGACCTACAATTACTCTCTCGTAATCCATTTCAACTGAGTGGTGGTCAAATGCGCAAGGTAGCGATAGCTTCCGTACTCGCAATGAATCCGGACCTATTAGTGCTAGATGAACCCACGGCAACGCTAGATCCTGTGAGTCGAGCGGAGCTCATTCAATTATTATATCGTTTGTGTCGTGAAGAAGGTAAAACGATCATCATCGTTACACATCGACTCGATGAGTTATTACCTTATGCAGATCAGTGGCTTATTCTGCAAGATGGTGAAGCTAAGTTTCAAGGGGATGTGAAAGCATTTGTTGCGCAAGCAGATCAAATGGAGTCTTACGGGATTGCTATTCCACAATCTATTCGTTATTGGCGAGCCCTATCTGAAACTTTCGGCTGGTCTGATGAGCAGCCTTGCTTGAGTACTGAGGCTATTTCTGCAAGGATTGCACAGCATTTGAGCATCGATCAGTCTCAAGGAAGAGGTGGATTGATATGAGCGAGAAATTGCTAATCGGCCGAACCATTGATACAGGATCGTGGGTGCATAGTATTGACCCCCGTGCCAAAATGATCGCAATGCTTCTATATGTTGTTATGATCATTATGTCTAACACATGGATCGAGATGGGATGTTTACTCTTATTCTCGCTTGTTATCATAGCATCAACTCGTATTCCACTGAAGTACTATATTCGAGCAGCCAAGCCGCTATGGGTGTTAATGGTGTTTATCTTTATCGTGCAATGCTTAAAGGTAGTAGATAAAGAAGGGCTTGTCCTTATTCGTATTGGCTCTTGGAATTTATACTTTGAAGGGTTTCAACTAGGCTTGTTTGCCGTTCTGAGAATGGTATTTCTTGTATCCTTCACGGCTATTCTTACCTTCACCACAACACCCGGAAGACTTAATCAAGGGCTAGAGGGTGTACTAAAGCCATTTCACTGGATCAGAGTTTCTCCTGATCGACTTACGCTTATGATTAGCATTGCACTTCGATTTATCCCTACAATCTTAGAAGAGACTCAGATCATTCTAAAGGCGCAAGCCTCAAGAGGTGCTGATCTGAAGGAGCTTCCGTGGAAAGAAAAGGGGAAGATGCTCGTCTCTTTACTTGTTCCTGTCACAGTAGGTGCATTTAGAAGAGCTGAAGATCTAGTTCATTCAATGGAATCTAGAGGGTTTCGTGTCAAAGAACCAAGAACGAAATACCATCGATTGGTGTGGAGAAAGAAAGATAGCATATTTATTAGTGTATTTATCATGATGTTGATCATTGTAATATGGATATCCGTGTCATCAAGTGGGGATATTTGGTCGCTCTAAAAAAGTATGGAGATGAAACAGGTTTATGGATTATAAGAAAGTAATGATGAAAGGCAAGCAATTTGGTGAACTCGTCATGTTCTCACATACGTTATTCTCATTACCCTTTGCAGTCATTTCAATGGTCTGGGCTGCTGGAGGGTGGCCGAGTTGGTGGGTAATGTTATGGGGGTTAATGGCATTAATTGCTGCGAGAAATGGAGCGAATGCCTTCAATAGAATAGCTGATCGTTGGTTCGATGAACAGAACCCAAGAACGGCGACAAGGCATCTTCCACAAAAGGTATTACATAAGAAAGAAGTTACCTTATTTGTTATTGTGAATTACATGATATTTATCGTGGCTTCATCCATGTTAAACCCACTCTGTATGATATTATCTCCAGTGGCCATTCTACTAATCACGGTGTATTCATACACCAAACGGTTCACTTGGCTTAGTCATTTGTATCTTGGATTTGTGATTGCATCAGCTCCAATTGGAGCATGGTTCGCTGTAACAGGACAATTCGCCTTTACACCTTTTGTGCTTGGAACAGTTGTCATGTTGTGGATCGCAGGGTTTGACATTATATACGGAACACAGGACATTGAATTCGATCGAGCCCATGGCTTGTGGTCTATTCCAAGTAGCTTCGGGCTGAAGTCTGCACTTTGGATTGCTCGGGGAATGCATATGATTATGTTATTATTGTTACTATTTCTCTATTTCTTCCGAGACTTGGGTTGGATGTATCTGATAGGGTTGGGCATTGCAGCTATCCTATTTATGGTGGAACATGGCATTATACAACCTAGCAAGCCGACATTAATGAAAGTAGCATCCTATCAATTAAATCAAGTCATCAGTATGGTTATTGTCGTCTGTACCTTAATCGACTTCTTCTTCATTATATAGTTGGCAGTTAATGATATGTATACGAAACACCCTCCCCAATCATGTGTTGATGATTGGGGAGGGTGTTTTGTTAGTTGTGCTTATGCTAATAATCTCTTTGACCAAAGTAATCAAGTAAAGCTTGAAGATCTTTATGAGCGGGAAATGACATCAATTGGTTAATGATGGATTGGGCTTGCGCTAAATAGTAACGACTAAGCTCTTCCGTCTGTTCAAGTGCTCCGCATGAACGGATGATATCAATTGCATCATTAATCTCATCCGTCGTAGAAGCCTCATAAATAGATCTGATTGTAGCTGCAATCTCCGGTTTTTGAAGTGCATATATAACAGGCAGAGTGACTTGTCCTTGTATGAGATCGCTACCGCTGGGCTTACCTAGACGATCTGTACTCTGGGTGAAATCAAGGATATCGTCTTGGATCTGAAATGACATGCCGATATGCTCTCCAAATTCATAGAGTAATTGCGCAACCTCCGGATTGGCTTCAGTAGACAAAGCTCCAACACGTAAACATGTAGCCATCAACTGAGCGGTTTTATTACGTGATTTCTCGAGATATTGCTCTAATGTGAAATCGTAATTAAAACGATGCTCGAGTTGCTCATATTCTCCAATGCATAGTTGAGCAGTTGCAATTGCCGATAGATCGTGGACATACTGATCTCGATCTATATTATCGCTAGATAGAAGTTCTATGACCCGTGCTGACATATAACTGCCAATGTAGACAGCTTCGGATACGCCAGTTGAAGTATGCATTGAGGGGTGGCCTCTTCTCGTATCAGACCGATCAATAACATCATCGTGGACAAGAGAGGCTACATGAATGAATTCAGCAGCAGCAGCTAATTGAATCTGTCGCGCTCCAGAACTTGTGGTACCAAATCTGCTTCCTACAATAACCATCAAAGGCCGTACTCGCTTACCACCTGAACGAATGAGAGCAAGAATGTTCTTAGATATAAAGGAGGTAGAGGGAAGATCTTTATCCGATTTGACGATATGCTCAATGGCTCTATTCATACGAGGGAGATTAATGTTTAAGGTCTCATGTAATTTCATATTCTTAACCTACCTGTTCAACGGATGTATAGGTTACATCACGTTGAAATTCTACGTTCAGGTACTGTTCAAAGGTATGAGATAATAACTCGACTTCGGAATCTCCCTCAGCCCATTGGATTTGCCATTTCTTGATGCGCGGTGCTAGGAATGTAATAAGATCGAACTCTTTGTACTGGAGTGCTAGTTGTATATATAAGCTGTATAAATAATCTCCATCTAACACTTTGCGAGTGAGATCTGGATCAGAAAAGTCACAGTTCTTATGACGAATTGTTGCAATATGAAGAACTATATATAGGACTGAAAGATGAAGTCTACGATCGTCCGTTAATTCGTATCTAGTTAACAGAGAAGCTGCGACAAGCATGTCTGCTTCATGTCCATCTAATGAAATCCTAGCTTGGGGTGAGCACTCTATTTGGAGTAAGCGAAAGGTTTCATTCATAAGTTTTGTTTGCATATGATTCACCTCATGGCATCTGTTTTGTGTAAATATAAATACATATCAAATCACTTGATCTATATTTATATTTCCGCAAAGACGGATACTGTCCATGCGGGTCTGTATTAGTTGTGCGAATCATTCTAAAATAATTAGAGTAATGTGCGAACAGCACATTACTCTAATTTACAAAGCTTTGTAGTATATCATATCAATGAATGATTAGATTCAGTCTGTGAATAAATACCATCTTCTAACGAGTGGAATCCTCTTCCAATGTTTCTTCAACCAAGGCAATACGTAGTAGTCAAGACCGAACACGCTTCCTGATCCACCAATCGTTGCAATAGCAGCAGATACATACCATAACATCTCATAAGGAGCCATACCCGAAGTCCATATCATAACACCCATACCGATCGTAGCGATGGATGAAACTGCTGTGAATAGACCTAGCATCAGAAGCGCACCAAATGTAATTTCTGCAAGAACCATTCCAATTTGGAATATCTCTGCTAGCATTGTGTAACCACCATCAGAAGTATAGAAGAATAGATCCATGAACGTGTTCATGATACTCGTAATGAATCCTGGAACAGGTAGTGCCGTTAGTGTCTGTCCAGTACTCTCAACTGCCGAAGCAGCTGTCTGAGCATCTACAGATTGAGCCACATTGCTTACAGCTTCACTTGCAGCAGAAGTAGCATCTGCTAAAGGGGACGGCGGGATTAAGAATATCCGTTTGGGATCTTCTATAATCTTACCAATCTTATTCCAACCTTCTTTAAACCACATGAATCCTACGAATAGACGGAGCGGAACAATCCAGAAGTTAGGTGAACGCTTGGAGAAGTGACCACCAAGGAAGCTTCTACGATTCTCCACGTGGAAGAACTCGTGCATCATGTAAGACCATACTTTGTTAAATCCAGCTACTGTAGATAAGTAGAACAAGTTAATGAAATGCTTAGACATCATAGCCATAAATCCTGTGAGCATGAACATTTTGTTTGGAAGTCCTACATTAGCAACCCCATATTTACTTCCGATGGAGACCATCGTACCGTGAAAAGATGGGTTATAGGATTTCTTAGCTGTTCCCATGACATCAGCATGAATATTATGAGCAATAAGTGGAGCGGCATGCTCTGCATTCTCAACCATTTGAGGTACAGGACGTGTTTCACCTTCCGCAATAAAGAAGATGTTATCTCCAACAACGTACACATTCTCATGATCTAAACTTTGCAGTTTATCGTTAGTTTCGATACGTCTACGACCTTGTTGTTTAACATCAAGTGTACCTACGAGGTCAGAACCTTCAACACCAGCTGTCCAGACAATCGTGCTTGCTGCGACTTCCATATCTCCTAGTTGAACAGCTGCTGGAGCAACACCTGTAATTTTAGCGTTAGTGATAATCTCAACGCCAACCTTACGTAGGTACTTCTCGGACTTAGCAATCAGCTTGTCAGGTAGGATAGGTAGAATCTTAGGAGCCATATCCGCAACGACTAGACGAACATCTTCTGCATCGATATAGAACTCTTTACATAACTCATCACGATACTCAGCCATTTCACCGATTAATTCAACACCTGTAAATCCAGCTCCTACAACTACGAAGGAAAGCTTTGTTTTACGGATAACCGGGTCACTTTCTTTAGCTGCTTCAGTGAACATGGTGCGAATCTGTCTCTTCAAACGCACAGCATCTTCATGAGACCAAAGTGTGAAGGAATTCTCCTCCGCGCCTGGGATTCCGAAGAATGTTGGTTTGCTGCCTGTACCGATAACTAGATAATCATAATCATAGGTTGTAGTGTTGGATGTCAATTGTTTTGATTCAAAGTCAATGTTCTGAATTTCATCAAGAACAATATCCACTTTCTGATTCGCAAAAATCTTCTTGAGATCAATTTTAACTGCATCTTCCGGAGTACGATTCGCAGCAACCTCATGTAATTCAGTTAATAAGGTATGATAGGGATTGCGGTCAATCAGCTGTATTTGAACATCTGTATTATTCTTAAATTTCTTAGCCAATTTCTTTGCGGTGAGGACACCACCGTAACCGCCACCCAATAGAACGATTTTCTTCAAAATGAAAGATCACCTCAATGGTTTGTATTGTGTTTCAATGTATAATAATACCAAGTGTTAAAAGAGATTAACAGTTATTATTTGGCACCTTCAAGTGCTTCTTGAGACAATGTTACGAAGTCAGATACATGAATAGTTACGCCAGAGATTGCATCTGTCTTTCCTTCTTCGTTCAAAGTGATTGCAGCAGGATCTTGTTTCTCGATCAAGAAGTCTTGTGCTGCTTGTGCTTCTTCATGCCATTCAGCAATAGATCCACCATTAGCCTTCATACCATACTTACCTTCGATGGAGTTAGCTTGTTTGTCTTCGCCAGCTTCATTCACACCGCTGAAGAATGCGTAGATAATTTTACCGTTTGCTACAGTAAGATCAACAGTACCCTTCCAACCGGATGTAGCGTCGAATTCTTTAGCCTCTGCATGATAAGAACCATCTTTATAAGTTCCTGGTGCTGCAGGACCTGCATCAAGTGCTTCTTTTGCTAATGTAGCAAGATCATTGACATGAATCGTTACGCCAGAGATCGCATCTGATTTTCCATCGTTATCTAATGTGATAGCAGCAGGATCTTGCTTTTCAATTAGGAATGCTTCTGCTTTTTCTGCTTGCTCATACCACTCAGCACTCGCTTTACCAAATTCCTTCATACCATAGTTACCAGCTTTATCGACAGCTTTCTTATCTGGTCCACCCTTGGAGCTTACGAAGTTCCAATTGGCAGTATCGATTTTGCCATCTTTAACTGTCAATACTACATAAGGTTTCCATCCGCTTTCTTGATCATACGTACCTTCTGCATAATAAGAACCATCTTTATATTGACCTTGTTCTTCGCCAGCGGCTGGTACAACTGTTTCTGTTGCATTACCTTTATCATTGGTATTCTTAGCACCTTCATTGTTGCTTCCGCAAGCTGATAGTACTCCAACCAACATCAAGCTGCATAGAAGAACTGTCCATTTCTTTTTCATGATTACGACCCCCAGTAGTTTTTTGAATACATCTTTTTATTTAAAGAGTGAACCCGGTGAATATTGGGACACTTACAAAAAGCAAAATCAGTTTAGTAGACTTTTGATAATAAAAGGGTAACATGATAAATATCTCAACATATGTGAAATAAATCACTTATAGAGAAATTAATATTTGGAATAAATAATGAATAGCACGCTACATGTAAACTATATCACCATATGTCGAAATAGGGAAGAGTTAAATTACCATAATTTTAGATAAAATCAATGGTTTTCGTTCTTGCAAATGATTGTAAGCGTTTCACTGTAATAGATAAAATGATAGATTTGTTGAATGAATGATTTTAGTAGAAGACACAAATTTTACGAGTTAAAAATAGATTCAAAAACGCTAGTATTTAATTGGTTGTGAAATCGGATTGACAGATGACAGCTTGCGTGTAGAATGGGGACAAAAGAGAGATTTCTTTACTAAGGCAAAACTTGGTGAACTACAATTTCATCTCTACTAAAAAATACCAGGACATAAGAAGGAGTGTTTTCCAATACTTGTAGTAACTAAGCTCAAACAACGTCGGAAATTATCCGTTCAACGAAGGAATCTATCCATTGCGACGGCAGAAGGAACAGCGGCCACTATATTTCAGACGCTTCTAGGAGGCCCCTTTTTAACAGGTTATTTATTGTACCTTGGTGCAGGTTCTGCAGTCATCGGATTCGTGCTTGCGATTTCAACGTTAGTTAACGTATCTCAAATATTTATCGCATTTATGATTCAGAAGTTGGAGAGTCGCAAGTGGATGATGATATTGTTCGTAGCGCTACACAGACTACTGTGGGCGTCGACTGGACTCGTACCTTTTATATTTGATAAAGAATGGTGGGTACCGGCCTTTATTGCTATTTATACATCTGCCTTTATTGCCAATGCTGTTGGAGGCGTCTTATGGTCATCACTGATTAGTGACCTTGTGCCGGCTCGTGTTAGAGGGAGATACTTTGGAATTAGGAACACGGTATTAAATGCATTAGGCGGACTTACGCTCTTTATTGGTGGTAAAATATTGGATAGTAACACTGAGAGTAAAGGGTTTATGATACTCTTTATTATTATATTTATATTTGCATTCATTAATATTGCGACGTTCTTTTTTTATCCGGATTTACCTTTTGAGAAATCTACGGAAAAAAAGCTAATACCCATGATGAAGAAGCCGTTTAAAGATAAGCCATTTATGCGTTCTACGATATTTCTAGCGGGGTGGTTACTTCTTCAGACGATAGTTGTACCGTTATTCTCATATGTCATGCTTGATATATTAAATATTAGTTATCAAACGATTTCTCTTCTAACGATTGTGCAGACGATTGCGATGATGATTAGTTTCTATGTGTGGGGAAATCTAAATGCTAGATTCAGTAATAAGACGTTGTTATTCTGGACGTTACCGATCATAGCAGCTTCTTGTATGGTCTGGGGATTCATCTCCATTCTGCCAACGGTACTCGTGTTGATGGTTTCACATATTTTGTTAGGTGTCGGTTCAGGTGGATTCAACCAAATGGTCTTTAATTTCACGATTGGAGATACACCTAAGAGTGAACGGCCTATGTTTATTGCCATGTACTCTGCAATTACAGGGCTTACATGTTTCCTTGGTCCAATGATCGGCGGACAAATATTCAAAGTGATCAAAGTGTTTCCAGTTGCCATTCAACAGTATGGTTTGCAGAGCTTGGTAGGAACCCTTATGCTCGTTGTCGCACTTACGTTCGGAAAGAAAATACTCAAAGACGCGTAATTCAATTATCTTGTGAAGTCTTGCTCTAAAAACGAAGTGTATGCTTTCGAAGTAAGTTTTTAACGAAGTATATCTTGTGAAGTCTTGCTCTAAAAACTTTTAGGAGGTAACCAAACATGGGGGTTGAGGCGGTTGTATTAGGCGGGTCTGGATTAGTGGGTGGTAACGTTGTTGAACAATTGTTACAACGGGAAGAATATGATGTCGTGAAGCTTCTGGTAAGAACACCACTCCACATCTCACATCCGAAGCTATCGCAGACTATTATTGATTGGGATATATTGGATCAATATGATGAGGTATTTACCAATGTGAGGGACGTATATTGTTGCTTGGGAACCACCATTAAGAAGGCGGGTTCCCAACAACAATTCCGTAAAGTAGACTTTGATTATATTGTTCTTGCGGCACAGCTAGCCAGAGCTAAGGGCGTAAGTCAGTATCTAGCCATCTCCGCCATGGGAGCGAATCCCGCATCACGTCTGTTCTATAATCGGACGAAAGGAGAGACGGAGGAAGCACTGTGCGCAATAGGAATCCCCAGTCTGCACTTGTTCCGTCCCTCTCTTCTGCTAGGTACACGTGATGAGAAACGGATTGGTGAAGAGTTAGGTAGTAGATTCATGACTACATTCGACTTTCTCTTTCAAGGAAAAGCTGCAAAGTATCGCGCTATTCCAGCTGAAGTCGTAGCCAGAGCGATGATAAACATGGCACTAAATGGACCTCCAGGTACACATGTGTATTCCAATGATGTTATTCATGCCATTGGATTGAATTAATTACGATCGCGATTACGTACAAAGAATAACCAGACGCTATAGAAGAATAAGATGACTGACAGGATGCAGGCAGCTAAGAACACTTGCTCATGTGACTTCTGCTCCATAGCGATGGCTATATATGCCCATACGAATACTAATGGGAATACACTATCTCGGTAAGGTGAGCTCACCATGATGCATAACACAGCACCAACACAGAGCATAATAACAGCCCAAGTGGTCTCTTCTAAGCCGAATCCACCCCAGTTATTTTTGGTGAGAGCGATAGAAATATTTAGAATCGTGGCGACACTGATCCAGCTTAGGTAAAGAGTAAATGGTAGTTGTACAAGCCAATATTCAATAATTGTAGGACGAGTTAGTCTGCGTGTACGTCTATACAAGACAATGAGTGTAAGCAATAAGAAGATCATAGCTAACACAGAGAGCTCTATGTAGAGGTACTGCCATAATAATAGCCACACGATATTGATTATACAGCTCAGCGTGAACCAAATGCCGATGACCTGAACAGATTCGCGATGTGCATTATACTGTCTGAATTGATAATAAATGAATCCTGCTAACAGAATGTAAATGAGGGACCAGATCGAAAAGGCATATCCAGCGGGTGTTAAATAGGTGGGGTACATGTCAGATACATCGCTAGTTGTTCTTCCGCCAAGAAGCGTTGTGTTTGCTAATGCATTGATAGCAATCATAGCTAGGAATGAAATCAGGTTCCACCACTTGTAAGGATTAGTTCTCATCATCATTATTGGCCTCCTTGTGAATTCATAATGGTTAGATATCTTACAACTTGTATACTTATATCTAATCTATACCCATAATTGTAAGAATAGTATTCATCTCGTCCGATTTTTTGGAGTTAATCACCTGATATGATTGTTGTTTGGTTGTTATTGATTCTATGCGTATGTTATAATGGACAGTGCGTTTCTAATATGATTCATGAATTAATCAATTCGTGTGAACAGACTACAAACCCACCCTTGGAAAGTAAGCATTAGGTGGGTTTTTTTACATTATAAGTCCAACAATAACTTGATGTGATGGTAATAAAAATATGTGCGTAGTGAAACGGTAGGAGACAACGATGAATCAACCGCTATTTGGCGTATGGTTAGGCGATGTATTTTTTTGTTTTTCAGGTGAGGTGTCTGAACCAAGAGTGGATGCCTGGAGGAAAGTAGTGAAACAGTTCGAATGGAAGGATGGCACCCGACCGTTCGGTAATGGGGTACTAAGATTAGCTGAACTTCGATATCCATCCACTACTGTGAACCTCAAAGCTACGAATAGACGAGGCGAAAGACGTCAATTGATGGGTAGGACGTTAGAAGGTCTTGCCCTTTCGCCACAAGATGCGTTTCTCATGTTATTAGCATGGGATGATGAGGCTTGTCTTGCGCAAGGGATACAACCTGGTGCTGAAATGAACTATTGGGTGATGGTGGCTCGCTTTGCGTTGGAATTGCTACTTCATGGTGGCATTGCACCAGGTACAGCACCACTGATTACGCCAGGGGCTCGTAGACGTGTAAGCGAGCAGATTGTCACGGCTCGTTGGATGCCTAGGTTGAAAGGCAAAAGAGAGGTAGAGCGCTTCTTGCAATTGGCGGCATCGATGCCACCACTTGCCTTTGGTGTTCCTGCATTTGCGGGATTACAGACGAAGGAGGAAGCTGGTGCTGCAGTACTGCATTCCTTTTTAAGTGCAATTACTCATATGGAGATTAAAGATGTGATACAAGGAATAGAAGCCAAACTTACTCGCTATATGGCTAATTACCGTAGAGGGTATTCTCCACTAGCTGAATTGTGGTGGGATGGGCTATTGACAGTGAGTCGTGATATTTCGATTCAAGGGTCACCTGGGGAGGTGGGAGAATTAATCCAATCCGTATCTGTGATAGGCGGTACTTCTGTTCCTAGCTTTGGGCAAGAAGAGGATGATGATGATGATTCACTACAGCAGGGAAGTCTGAGCTTAGGTATCCGAATGGAGCCTAGCATAGTTGGGGATGAACAACGTTGGTATGTGTCCTTCTGGGCGGAGATACAAGACGATTATGGGACATGGTTGCCTGCAAGCTTCATCTGGGGTAGGTCTCTTAATGAACTTGAGATCAGAGGAAGACAATATCATGCGATTCAAGAACAATTTCTAATCTTGTTAGGTGAAGCATCACTTCTATCTTCTGACATCCGTGATGCTATGGCGTTCCCTGCGCCAGAAGGTGTGGATCTCACACCGGAACAATTATTCTCTTTTGTACGAGAAGTTGTACCATTATTAACGGCATCTGGGGTTAGCGTTCAACTTCCTTCTCGTTGGAGTAAAGACCGCAGACGTGTTGGTGTATCCCTTAAGATGATTCAATCAGATGCAACGGAGAATACAGAGAATATGCCTTCATCTCTTGGAATGGATCATTTAATATCATTTGAAGTGGAAGCTGCGCTGGGTGGAATAACCCTTACGTTAGAAGAAATGACGAAGTTAGCTGAAGCCAACGTACCCTACGCAGAATTTAGGGGCGAGTGGATTGAAGTAGATCTCAAAGAAATACGTCAGGTACTTCGATATATTAAACGTCATGAACAAGGTCAGATGGAAATATCCGATTGGATGCACCTAACTGCTGAAGATAGCGATGAGCGGTTGTGGAAGGGTCTATCCATAATGAATATGCAAACCATAGGCATGTTATCCTCTCTTCTCGATGGAACGAATTCTAGAAGTGTGCCGGTTAGACCTATTCCGCAATCGCTTCATGGTGTATTACGTCCTTATCAGGAACGTGGATACCAATGGCTTGCTGCCATGAGAGATCTGGGGTTCGGCGTATGTTTGGCTGATGATATGGGGCTTGGGAAGACCGTTCAAGTGATTACATGTATTCTTGAAAGATTGCCTGAACAGACTCGACCTGTGCTTATTGTGTGCCCCACATCCTTACTTGGGAACTGGCAACGTGAGTTACAGCGCTTCGCACCAGATATGTCTATCTATATCCATCATGGGAATAAACGTTTGCACGGTGAAGAATTTCTAGAACAAGTGACACAACATAATATCATCCTGACGACATATCATCTATGTGGGAGAGATGGTGTGGACTTAGCACAGGTGTTATGGGATGCAATCGTACTAGATGAAGCGCAATATATTAAGAATTATCGAACGAAGCAAGCGCAAAGTGTAATGAAGTTATCTGCTACACATCGTATTGCTATGACAGGAACACCTGTAGAGAACCGTGTGCTAGAGTTATGGTCGATATTTCAATTTCTAAATCCAGGATATTTAGGAACCTCATCCTCATTCCGTCAACGTTATACAGGAGATGTTGATCCGAAACAGTTACACGAATTGCATAAATTAGTATCACCCTTTATGCTTCGCAGGCTAAAGAGTGATCCAGACATTGCGAAGGATTTACCGGAGAAGATTGAATTGAAATCGTATTGTACGTTAACAGATGTACAGGGAGCGATGTATCAAGCGGTTGTGGATCAGATGTTAATGCAGATTGAGCAGCGTACAGGAATCGCTAGGAAGGGTCTAGTCTTATCCTCACTGACTAAGCTAAAACAGATCTGTGATCACCCTCTACTGTTAGGTAAGGAGGAGACTCGCCCTACAAAAGCTGAGGCTTCGGGTAAGATGGAACGTTTGTTGGAGTTACTGGACAGTATTGAAGAGATTGGCGAATCAGCGTTAATCTTCACTCAATATGTCTCGATGGGACATTTGCTTGTAGCGCGACTAGCGGCAAGGTATGGCAAAGCACCTGCCTTCTTACATGGGGGTGTACTGAAGCAAGAACGAGATGAAATGGTTCGGTCATTTCAAGAGGGAGAGGGAACAACATTCCTCGTGCTTTCGTTAAAAGCTGGTGGTGTAGGTCTTAATCTAACACGTGCTAATCATGTGTTTCATTATGATCGTTGGTGGAATCCCGCAGTGGAGAACCAAGCGACAGATCGCGTATTCCGTATTGGACAACATAAGAATGTTCATGTTCATAAATTGATCTGCCAAGGGACATTAGAAGAACGAATAGATGAACTTATTGAGAATAAGAAGTCGCTGTCAGAACAGGTAGTGGGATCCGGGGAGACGTGGTTAACAGAGATGTCAGATCATGAACTGAAAGACCTCATTGCTCTACAAGGCGAAGATTGGATGTAAGTATAAGAATAATTAGAAGAGGTGATGTACTCGATCATCAGGAAAAGGAGGGGGAAGTGTGTTAGAAGCTCAAATGCAGTTGGATGTACGTCCAGGATTGTTGACTGGCACGTATGTTGTATCTTCAGATGAATTATCCGATCATAACAGTCATGAATGGAGCATCACAACGGAAGTGATTTCTTCCCAAATGAAACAAGAGATTGTTACGGGACTAACGGAGAATGCGCATGATGTGTATGGTCTGCTTGGCGGAGAGACTCCTTCATGGCTGCAGACCTTATTACCTTCACCTATCCGTATATTTCTTGGAGAAGCTACCTGTACGTGTGGGGATGTGAACTGTGCATATGTGGTATCCATGCAGTCCTATGCTTCCAGACAACTTGATGATAATCCATTGATGATGATGTCACTTCTAGGATTGTCTCGAAAAGAATTGTTGTCCGATATCTTTCGTGCTTGGTCTACCCTAAAGGAATCTAAGACGAAAGAGATCGCTACAATGGAGGCTTCGCTTACGAAAGAGAAAGAAAAGCAAGGTCCAACACCGGCAGATTGGCTTGCAGAAGCGGCTGAGCAGGGACGATTGCATGATCCTGGCGCTCTTTATAAAGATATGACAATCAACCTTTCACCTCCAGACGATTCAGAACTACATGCAGATGATTGGACCCCATTACTTGAAGGTGTTCCGGGTGTACAAAAGGCACTCCGATTAATTATAAAAAAGACTGCTGATCATGCAGAGAAACGACGTAAAACATCGTTTAAGGAATAGAATGGACCATGCATATGCAAGAAATATCGTGTATGATGAAGTAATCAACAGAAGTGAAAATATTGAATTGAAACTCATAGATATGAAAGATGCTACTGAGAGGAGAATTTGTATGAAATTACAGATATGGCAATTGAAGCACTGGTGCTATGTGCTTGCACCAGTGATGATAACATCTAGTCTCCTTCTTGCGGGCTGTCAATCTGAAACAGGAGGCTCTGCTCAAGAAGAGGGACAAGCATTACAGGCGGCACCTGTAGGTCAAGGGGATCAACAGGAAGTAATCCAAGGTGGACAAGCGGTCGATCCGGTAATGGCGAAGCGCAATGAAAATTCGTTGCAGGCGACAGTGAATGAATTAGATGGTGAATCAATCGTAACGAATCCCCAAGCGGTCACGGTCATTGTAAATAAACAGCGGCGTCTTCCAGAAGGGTATGAACCGCAAGATCTTGTAGAACCGGATGTACCCTTTTCATTTGATGGACCGCATGAGAAACGGATGATGCGTAAAGAAGCTGCGGAAGCTTTAGAGAAGTTGTTTGCTAGAGCGCAATCCGAAGGTATTGAGTTGCGGGCTGTATCGGGGTACCGTTCCTATGCACGACAGAAGGTCATTTATGATACGAATGTTCGCAATAGAGGTAAGGAAGAAGCTTCTCGAGTTAGTTCCGCACCAGGGCATAGTGAACATCAGACGGGTCTCACGATGGACCTCTCTAGTCCGAGTGTAGGCAATGCCCTAGAACAGACTTTCGGACAGACAGAAGAAGGCAAGTGGTTAGCAGAACATGCACCAGAGTATGGTTTCGTCATTCGATATTTAGAAGACGCTGAAGATAAGACGGGGTATATCTATGAACCGTGGCATATTCGATATTTCGGTACGGATCTTGCACCAGCAATAGATGCAAGTACTTTAACGGTGGAAGAATACTTTGATGAGAGCAATATTAAGTTATAACAGCGCAACCTATGTGATAAATATAAGTATAATAAAAGAAACAGTAAACCTATGGCATCTGATACGCCTTTGGCTACTGTTTCTTTTTTATTTGGTCACATGAGTCTGACTTCCCAATACACCAAATGCTTCAAGTAAGAAGCGAGATGGATCGACAGCCTTGCCATGATGTTGTTGAGGTGAGGTGATATAAAGTCTCTCCTTCGCCCGAGTTACAGCTACATAAGCTAAGCGTCGTTCCTCTTCAAGTGCCGAGATAGCGAGGCTAGCATCGGTTATCTTGGGATGTGTCGCTCTCATCTCTTGTGTAGGCTTGTCTCTAAGAACAGTACTATGTGGAAGGACGCCCTCACTTGCACCAATCCAGTAGACTTGGCGATATTCCATACCTTTGGCTCGATGTATGGTTAGTAATTGTACTGCTTGACCTACATCATCATTGCGATGTGCCTGCATTTGGTTGTGACGTAACGTTAATTCGTCAGCATGAGCTATGAATAGTTCAACGCTATTGAAGTGCGTAGCAGCGCTCTCTAGCTCATCCAGACTGTCTGTTATGGTCTCCTTATATTGCGTATGAAGAAGGGGGTCGCCAGCTTCTAGATACTTATCATAGAAAATACGTCTCATTTCTTGAATGGCGTACAATGGCTTTAGTGATGCAAGCTTCTTGATTAATTTAATTCGATCCCTCACGGCTTCTCGTTGAAAAGGTTTGAGCCGATCCCAATGAGAAAGATGAATGAGAGGGTACTTCTTGGATTGTTTCTTCTCTTGTTCCATTACATAATTCATGCCTTCTTCGCGTGGTATATATAGTGGGCCTAGAGCACTTGAAAAGGCATCCTTACACCGCGGGTTAATAGATAATCTTAAATGATCCATCAATGTTCTGATCATTGTCTGCTCGTAGAATACCGTACTATTACCGTGTTGGATAAACGGAATTCCGCGAAGGAGTAGTTGTTCTAACATGGAACGACTACTGCTAGCCGTACGATGGAGAATAGCAATCTCTGAATAAGAGACTTGTCCCAGTCGCACTTGTTCTTCGATATGATTGGCAACAAAGCATGCCTCATCTTCTACTGTCGCAGGAGAAGCATAATAAGGAGCATGACCTTCCGCTCCTGCGGCAACAAGTTGCTTGGGACGTCTGAATTGATTATGTGATATCAGTGACGTACCAAGACCCAAGATTCTTGAATCACTTCGATAGTTAATCGGTAGCGTGATGATGGTAGCCTTAGGATATACTTGATCGAAATGTAGAACGGATTCCTGCTTCGCACCATTAAAGGAATAAATGGTCTGATCATCATCACCAACTACCATGAGATTATGATGTGCAGCAGATAATCGTTGAACGATATCATATTGAACAGTGTTGGTATCTTGAAATTCATCGACCATGACGTAGGTGAACCGCGACTGGAGTTGACTCAATGTGGATGCATCTTGTAGCAAGGATGTTGTATGTAATAAAATATCATCGAAGTCCCATTGATTACGGCCTTGTTTCCATTCTTCATACGTAAGGAGGATATGCTTAATCCTTTTTTCTTCTTCGGTAGAAGAAGGTAGATCCTTCGGCCATTCTCCTCTCATCTTCCATGAGGATAATGCAGATAAGAGTGTCTCAGGTTCATAAGTGCCACCTAGTTGTAGCCGACGAAGTATGATCTTCATGATCGTATGTCTAGTTGAGAAGTCGCTAAGGATTTGTTCTTGTTGACCAGACTGTCGCAATAAGGATAATCCAAAGGAATGGAATGTACGAGCTTGTACGGAACGTGCCGCAGCAGATGAAATACAAGAAATGTTCGCGATTCTACCCTTAATCTCTGCGGCTGCTTTACTCGTGAACGTGACCAACAATATTTGAGAAGCGGGAACCCCGAGCACCGCTATTAAATAACCTGTTCGTGCAGCCAATACTGTTGTCTTCCCACACCCAGCACCAGCCAGTGTCAATAGTGGTCCCTGACCATGACGTACCGCTTCGATCTGAGGACCGTTGAGGTAAATCCCTTGTTGCTCAAGGTTGCGGAAATAGAATGCATCCTTCATTGGTTCAAGTACGAGATCTACACTTGTCGTTGTGGGTGCATATAATGTCTTGGGTAGTGGTGTGGAAATAGGCACGCCAGCCGGATGCGATTGGTATGTGGTGCTTAATTGTGTCAATTACGGCCTACCTTTCTGAACTGTATAGGAGATACCCTTTCACAATCCAACTATAAATTTGTTATGATAGAGTCAGAAATACTTGTTCTGGTTAAAAAGAAGATCAGTAATACTCATTATAACGCTAATCAGAAGAGGAAAGGCAAATCCTCATGATGTTAATAGCAAAAGATAGAGCATCTTTATTTATGCTGAATGTTATGAAGTGTGAATAAGTATAGTTATCGTCATTTAAATGAAGAAGGAGCTATGATATGGATATTATGGATCGTATTAAAAGTGGAGCTAATCGAGTAACCCAGAAAGCTCAAAACATGGTAGAAGTCAACAAAATCAAAAGTCATATCACCGAAATTGAAAGAGCATTAGATATTTACTTTTTGCAGATGGGAAAAGTATTCTACAGTGGCTATCAAACGGATGACATGAGTGTCGCTGAGGTGGAAATTGTTAGATTATCGAAAGAATGTGATACGCTAACGGAGGAAATTGAATTGCATCGTCAACGTATAGCGGAATTACAGAATGAAAGAATGTGTCCATGTGGTCACATGGTGGAACTGAATGTGAATTATTGTCCACATTGTGGCACAAAGTTGTCTGAAAGTGAAGCGATGGATAAGCAGGAGAAGGTCGTCGCAGCCAAGAAAGAGTCTATAAGACATGAAGATTTGGAAATACTAAGTGTGAATGATGTAGATCATATTCTGGAAGAGCCTTATGAAGAGATAGTAGAGAAGCAACCACAGGATATAGATCGTGAACGAAAGCAAGCTGAGGTGCTAGAGCGTGAGCGTGAGAGACAATTAGAACTGGATCGTCGTATTCGTTATTGGAAAGGGCAAGATGGCGAAGAATCGACAGTGAAGCAAGATAGTGAAGAAGCTGTGGATACATTTAAATGTCAAATTTGTGCTGTTGATTTACCTGTAGGGTCGAAGTGGTGTGCGCGTTGTGGTGCGGAACAGATCTAAATAAGAATGGTTAAATGAATTCGATGATCGCAATTGTAATGGCAACTTGGGAGGACATAAGAATGGATCAATTATTACATCATCTTCGAAATCTAGGGTTCACGGAGATGGAAGCTAAGGTGATGGTGGAATTGGCAGGTAAAGGCCCTTCATCAGGTTATGAGGTGGCCAAAAGACTTGGCGTATCACGTTCTAATGTATATGCTACATTGCAACGTCTTTTTCAGCAGGGATATCTCCATGGTAGTTCTGGCGAGCCTGTACGTTATAGTATGATTAAGACCTCAGAACTGACGCGTAAGATTACAGGCCAAATACATGAATCGCTGTCTGTTATAGAGAGCCAGATGCCCAGAGTGGAATCGCAAGATTCACCTTTTCTTTCTATGCAGGGGGATATGCACATTGTATCAACGCTGATTCATAAGCTAGAGAGCGCAGAGAAGGAAATCGTTATCGATGTATCACATGAGGAAGCGACACTACTACGTGATGAGTTAGAGCGTGCTGAGCGTAGGGGGGTGAAGTTACTCTGGACTACAGATGGTGGGGAAACATCCTTTGGTCGACATATGATCCTTCCGGGGATGGATTCATTATTGGTAGAATCCTCGATCACTATGGGACGCAAGTTCTCGTTCGTCGTTGATCGTAAATGGTGCATGATTGGTACGCGAGGAGAAGACGCAGAGACAAGTGCTATGGTAAGTATTCATCCCATGATGACGGAATTATTGCTTAGCCATTTCACGCAAGAGATGGTTCTTTTTGAAATCGAGAAGGATATTGGAGATATGCTTTCGCAACGATATGGTTCTCATTATGAGCAGATATACAAGAAGTATGTAGGTGTTGACTCAGAGACAGATAGTTAGAATATATCATATGATATGGAGGAATGTTGACATGCAAGAGTGTCTCGTTCATTTCGAAGTGAAGCATAAGGATGAAATCAAACAATTAAGAGGGATTATTTTTCTGAATAAGAATCAGCAACCTGGAGACGAGCAACTTGTACAAATGCTCAAAGATATGAATTATAATGTCAGGATCTCTGATTGGGATTCATTACTGTATAAGCCTGTTGATTCTACAGCTGATTACATATCTATTCGTATTAGAGAGCTTGATATGGGCCAAGAACGGTATACGGAAGATAGGGATTTAAAGTCTCTCCTAAGTAACTTTTTATAGATTCATTGAATCTACACAAGAAGTAAGGCTTTACCTCTTTATTTTTTGATGTGTTATGCGTTATAATGCATAGGTTACATTTCACATTTACATCGTCATAACATGCCGTATAGGTGCAGGGATTGGCCTGCATGTCTCTACCCGATCACCGGAATGATTGGACTACGGGTTAATTATATATACCCATTCCTTCGTTCTATTCCATGTATTTGATTGAGAATATAGCACATCATGTGATGGTATGATGATTAACCCGAAGCCCTTAATTTTCCGCTGTAGATAGCGGTGATGAGAGGGCTTCTTTTTGTCTGAGAATGGGGCATCTCGTTAAAGGGAATGGTATGGCTATCATTTTATGCAACAAAGCAAGGATATCATTTAAGGAGGAATGGATATGCAATTACTAAGAGATAAAGTACTAAATGAAGGGATCGTACTCAATAATAATGTATTGAAGGTGGATTCTTTCTTGAACCATCAGATGGATCCGGTATTGATGAAAGAAGTGGGTATGGAGTTCACGCGCAGATTTGCGGATCAGAAGATTACTAGGGTGCTAACGATTGAATCATCCGGTATTGCACCTGGAATTATGACTGCGCTGGAATTAAATGTACCAATGATCTTCGCTCGTAAACAGAAGTCCTTGACGCTCAAACAAGATATCTATGTGCAGAAGGTGTATTCTTTCACGAAGCAAGAGACGAATGAGATTACGGTCTCGAAGAAATTCATTGACCCTACGGATCGCGTATTGATTGTTGATGATTTCCTTGCAAATGGTGAAGCGGCATTCGGACTAGCTAGAATTGTGGAGCAAGCAGGGGCGCAAGTCGTTGGGATAGGTATTGTCATTGAGAAGTCATTCCAACCTGGGCGTCAGCTTCTACTAGAAGCAGGTCACCGTGTTGAATCTCTTGTTCGTATTGCAGCGTTGGATAATGGAACGGTAACGTTTGTAGATTAGATGGGTTGACAACTAGGAGAGAGGAATATAAATATGCAACAACATCATCAACAAAGACAAGATCGTATTTTTCAAAGAAACAGAAATCCGGTTCAGACATTATCTCTAGGACTTCAACATGTATTAGCAATGTATGCGGGTGCAGTGATTGTACCCCTAATTGTAGCGGGACAATTAGGACTCTCTTCACAGCAACTAACGTATCTGATATCTATTGATCTCTTAGCTTGTGGTGTGGCTACGTTGCTACAGGTATTTGGTAATCGATTCTTCGGAATTGGTCTACCCGTGATGCTGGGATGTGCCTTTCAGGCGGTATCTCCAATGATAGCAATTGGATTGAATCAAGGTATATCCGCTATATATGGCGCTATCATAGCCTCTGGTATTTTTGTAATCTTATTCTCAGGATTATTCGGCAAACTGATAGCCTTATTCCCACCTGTTGTCACAGGATCAGTTGTGACGATAATTGGTGTGACACTCGTTCCGGTTGCTCTAACGGACATTGGCGGGGGAGCGGGAGCGACAGATTTCGGAAGTACACTGAATCTATCTCTTGGTTTTGGTGTTCTGTTATTTATTATTCTGATGAACCGATTTACGACAGGGTTTATACGTTCTATATCTGTCCTCATCGGTTTAGTTGTCGGTACTGTGGTATCGGGTATGTTAGGTCATGTTGATCTCAGCCCTTTAAGGGATGCAAGTTGGTTCCAAGCTGTACAACCGTTCTATTTCGGTAAACCGACGTTTCATGCATCTGCTATTATCACGATGATATTGGTAACCATCGTTAGTATCGCGGAATCGACGGGTGTGTTCATGGCTCTAAGTAAAATAGTGGACAAAGAACTTACATCCAAGGATCTGACTCGCGGATACCGTGCAGAGGGGATAGCTATCGTGTTTGGAGGAATATTCAATTCATTCCCGTACACCACCTATTCACAGAATGTGGGGCTTGTCCAAATGAGCCGTGTCAAAACAAGGGATGTCATCGTTGTCGCTGGTGGTATACTCATTGTCATTGGCTTCGTTCCTAAGATTGCTGCATTAACACAACTTGTACCTACCCCCGTATTAGGTGGAGCGATGGTGGCCTTGTTTGGCATGGTGGTCTCATCGGGCATTCGGATGTTGGGAGACCAAGTGGATCTGAACCGCTATGAGAATTTATTCATCATTGCTTGTTCTGTAGGCATGGGTCTAGGTGTAACCGTGGTTCCAGAAGTGTTCGCACAGTTGCCTACAAGCGTTCGTATTCTTGTCGATAATGGTATCGTTGCAGGTAGTGTTACAGCTATCATGATGAATCTTATTTTCAATGGTCTGAAAGGTAATCATTCGATCGAATCGAAAGTATAACGTATATAATATATTTGAATTACATATGGAGGCTAGTCATTCGTTGATATGAATGTCTAGCCTTTTTGTCTTCGGGGATGGATTACTGTTCTTAAGAAGGGTGTTCCTTAGGGGGTCATGATCTGTAGGGAACTTGGAAAGACAATCGAATCGTGGGGGCGATTGGGTAGATTCTCGCCATCACCTAGTGCTAGTCTACTGTGCTCACTTTGAAAAGAAATAGAGGTTCCTCGCAACATGGTGACGCAAGGAAGATGGACATGTTTGCCGTTAATAACAGAAGGGAATAAGCGCAATAATTGCATGCGAGAGCATCCATGCACAATACAGACATCCAATTGACCATCGTTAGGAAGAGCATTGGGAGAGATCATTAATCCGCCACCGTAGGAGACCCCATTAGAGATGGCAGTCATCCAAGTATTCTCATAGGTAGTTGTGGATTGATCGCATGTGACGCTGACCTTGCTAGGTTTATAAGTGAGCATCGTATGAAGAATACCAATAATATAAGCTAATCTTCCTACACGAAAAAGGTTACACCATTTCTTGTACCAACTTCTATTCACATTCTGGGCTACCTTTGCATCGAAGCCGATAGCAAGTGCAGTCAATATGAGGACGCCTGAGGTCGATATGAGATCAACTGTCTGAACTTTTCCATTAAGAATAATTTCTAGAGCTTGGTCCGTATCCAGAGGAATGCCGAAATTACGTGCTGTATCATTTCCAGAACCAGCTGGAATGACGGCTAAAGGTATGCCTGTCTTTTGTAGAATGGGAAGTGTGCTGTGAATGGTTCCATCCCCACCGATAATCACGACAGCTAGCCAACGAGTAGACGGTTGCAATAATTCTGATAGCATATGTTTAGCTTGAATAGAATTCTCAGTGAAGATATGCTGGTACTTAATTTTCCTGGAATGTAATAAGGGTTGTACTTTATTCCACGTACGAAGTCCATGTCCATTACCAGACTTCTTGTTGATGATAAATAAATACATCTCTTTTCCTCCAAATAATGTGATTAGTGTCTTATGATAAATTGAAATAAAAAGAAAAAAAGGATAATCATCCATCCCAACTACTGTAACCTGTGATGAAGTATGATACAATAGGGTTGAGTGATTCAGCTACAATAGTTTTCGGGTATTGAGTTATTAGATACTCGATAGGTTAACGAAGAGTGAGCTCTCCATCATATAATGAATATTACTCCAAGATGTTTCAAGGAAGATCTTTTCGGCATTCTCTTAACCCGAGCTTTTCATTCAGCGTATGGGAGGGAACAATTATGGCAACAAAAGGTCATAACGAAGTCAAGGAAAGTCTAAGGGAAATGACACGTATTTTCCAGCCTAAGGATCCAAAGAAATTCGTAAAGGATTACGTCAGGAAGTATCATATTATGGGAGGATACGAAGAGGAATTAACCTCTGTAGTAGAACATGAACTAGGGCGGATGAACTCTTCTGTATTGTAGTCATTATTATTGAATATTAGGATGTGCCCTTATAGACTGATTTCTGCGGTTTTATACCGTGGAATTCGGTTTTTTTAATGTTATAGAAGGTTCGAAACCTGTAAAGATGGTGATGAATTAGATATGTGACAGTTATGTATCTAACTTCACAAAGTTGGCAAATAAAGATGAATAGATGTTTAGATAGAAAACTAGGAATATATGTGAGAACAATAGAATAAATAAAAACGGAAACCAAAACTGAAAGCGATTACAAATGGCTACACATAGCTACTTTTTTAATATTTGAACAATTTGTGAACTATCCATCAATCATTGACAAAGCAGTACCTTAAACTTATATTAAAATAGGTGATACTTTTAATTGACAAATACATATCTATAGTTAGTTTAAAGGTGTTCTTTGTGATCAATGTTAGAAAAAATATTTCAAATTGCATAAAAAGTGGGGTAGATAATGATGAAAAGATGGCAGGGCATGAAGAAACTTCTTCCTTTGCTAGCAATGTTCACCTTGCTATTGGCAGGTTGTGGACGTGAGGACTTGTCTGTGCTTAGACCGCAGGGACCTGTTGCACAGGGGCAGTACGATTTAATCAAGCTGTCCATCTCAATAATGTTCTTCGTATTAATTATTGTGTTTGCGATTTCAGCGTTTGTACTCATTAAATTCAGAAGAAAACCAGAACACACAGAAATGCCAGAACAAGTAGAAGGTAACTTTAAGCTAGAATTGATATGGACAGTCATTCCATTGATATTAGTTCTTGTTCTAGCAGTACCAACAGTCAAAGAAGTATTTGCTTTTGGTAATGATCATGCTGATGATGAGAATGCTGTGAAAGTGAAAGTAACTTCACATCAATATTGGTGGGAATTTGAATATCCCCAATATGGTATCACTACTGCACAAGATCTAATTATTCCAACGAATAAGCCGATTGCATTTGAGCTGAAGACGGCAGATGTTATCCACTCTTTCTGGGTACCATCACTATCAGGTAAGTTAGATACGAATCCGGATGGCACCATTAATAAGTTCAGTTTCAGTGCTCCCAATGAAGGTGTGTACTTAGGTAAATGTGCGGAATTCTGCGGACCATCACACGGATTTATGGAGTTTAAAGTAAAATCGGTAAGTCCAGAATCCTTTGATAAATGGGTTGCAGCTATGAAAGAGCCAATGATAGCTATAGAAGATCCCGCACTGGCAGAAACATTCAAGAACTCATGTCTATCTTGCCATGCTGTTGGAGATCAAGGAGGCGTGGGTGGACCTAACCTTACAGGAATTGGTTCACGTGAATCGGTTGCAAGTATCTTGCTGAATTCTGAAACGGCTGGAGAATATGCAAATCCAGTGGAACAGAACATGAAGGAATGGCTTCATGATCCACAAAAGGTAAAACCTCGTAATAAAATGCCTTCGCCGAAGGATATGGGGCTTACGGATGCAGAGATTGATGGTATTGCAGCATATTTAGCTAACTACAAATTAGATTATTAAATATCAGCAAGGACTCTAAAGGGGGTACAAACCTTGGCTCACGCACAAAGTGTCAAGCGCTACAAGGGCTTAATGGACTGGTTAACAACAGTTGACCACAAGAAGATCGCGGTCCTGTATTTATTGGGCGGAGGATTGTTCTTCGGTATTGGTGGGATTGAAGCAATACTTATCCGTCTTCAATTGATTAAACCAATGAATAATTTACTCGATGCTCAAACATTTAATGAACTGATTACGATGCATGGAACAACAATGATCTTCCTAGGTGTTATGCCGATTGTATTTGCACTTATGAATGCTATTATTCCGCTTCAGATCGGTGCACGTGACGTTGCATTTCCATTTCTGAATTCGCTTGGTTTCTGGACTTTCCTATTTGGGGGGATTCTATTAAACCTTAGTTGGATTATGGGTGGTGCGCCGGATGCAGGTTGGACTGCTTATGCACCACTATCTGGTACTCAGTACAGTGAAACGCATGGTGTGGATTTCTATACTATTGGATTGCAGATTGCAGGATTAGGAACATTAATTGGTGGAATTAACTTTCTAGCAACGATTATTACAATGAGAGCTCCAGGAATGTCGTTTATGCGTATGCCTATGTTTACTTGGACTTCATTCATTACGTCTGCCATGATTTTGTTTGCTTTCCCAGCCATTACGGTTGGCCTAGTACTCTTATCATTTGATCGGATCCTAGGCGCGAACTTCTTCGATGTTAGTGGCGGGGGTAACCCGATTCTCTGGCAACATATATTCTGGATCTTTGGGCATCCAGAAGTATACATTCTAATATTACCGGCATTTGGTATAATCTCAGAAGTTATCCCTACATTCTCACGTAAACGTCTATTCGGATACAGTTCCATGGTGTTCGCTACAATCTTGATTGCCTTTTTGGGATTTATGGTCTGGGCGCATCATATGTTTACAACAGGACTTGGACCAGTGGCGAACGCCCTGTTCTCCATCTCTACGATGTTAATTGCTGTACCTACTGGAATTAAGATCTTTAACTGGCTGTTTACGATGTGGGGAGGGCAAGTATCCTTTACGACACCTAACCTTTTCGCAGTTGGATTTATTCCAACGTTCACAATGGGCGGTGTCACAGGGGTTATGCTAGCTTCTGCACCAGCAGACTTTCAATTCCATGATACGTATTTCGTAGTAGCTCACTTCCACTATGTTATTGTCGGTGGTATGGTGTTCGGATTATTCGCAGGTCTTCACTACTGGTGGCCTAAGATGTTTGGAACCATGTTAAGTGAAACACTTGGTAAATGGACTTTCTGGACCTTTGCCATTGGATTTCATATGACGTTCTTCATTCAGCATTTCCTTGGTTTGATTGGAATGCAACGTCGTGTATTCACATATCTACCGAATCAGGGATTCGATATGATGAATTTAGTTAGTACGATCGGTGCGCTCTTAATGGGTGTTGGTGTAATGATATTCTTAACGAATGTATTCCTTACATCTAGAAAACCTAAAGGTGTAGCGAATGATCCATGGGGTGATGGACGTACATTAGAATGGACGATTCCTTCTCCACCACCAGAGTATAACTTCAAACAAATACCGCTTGTACGCGGTCTAGATGCCTATTGGAAAGAGAAGGCTGCAGGTCACACAGAGATGACACCTGCTGAACCAGTTGGACCTATCCATATGCCATCACCAACAATCATTCCTTTTGTAATGTCTGTTGGAATCTTCATCGCTGGACTTGGATTTATGTTCAGCAAAGAACAATTCACGAATTCATTTATGAGCCTAATATTTAATAATTGGATTGTTTGTGGTCTAGGTCTTCTTATCACGTTCGGATCCATGCTGCTAAGATCTCACTTTGATGATCATGGCTGGCATATTGAAACAGACGAACTGGAAGAGGAGGGCGTATAAGGATGGCTTCAACACATGTAGACCACGTAGCAGATCAATTACCTCAACATCCTGAGAGAGCAACATTGGAAGGACGTAACAAAATTCTTGCCTTTTGGCTCTTTCTTGGAGGCGAAGCTGTACTATTCGGAACACTCTTCGCCACGTTCCTTACACTTCGTAATCAGACGAATGATGGACCATCAGGATTTGAACTTTTTAGTTTACCATTGACAGGACTTGCAACACTTATCTTGTTAGCTAGTAGTTTGACAAGTGTATTCGCTATCCAAGCTATGCATCGTCATAACCTAGCTTCATTGAAGAAATGGTTGATGTTTACAGTGTTATTGGGACTTGGGTTTCTAGTTATCGAAATCTATGAGTTCTATGAGTACATGATTCATAAAGATTTCAGTATGACGACAAGTGCCTTTAGTTCCGCATTTTACACATTAGTCGGTTTTCACGGTGCTCACGTTATTTTCGGAATATGCTGGATCGGCTTCTTGATAAGACAGTTGTACACAAAAGGGTTAACCGTGGTGACGGCTCCTAAAGTGTATGTGTCAGCGATGTATTGGCACTTTGTCGATGTGGTATGGGTATTTGTCTTTACGGTCGTTTACTTGCTTGGAAAGGTGGGCTAACGTATGGCTATGGATGAACAGATCAAGCACAAATTAGTGAATCGCCGTCCTCGACAAGAAGGACCTCAGAAACATATTGTCGTGTTTATCCTTTCCATTGTACTGACGCTTATCGCATTTGCAGCAGTAGCAGCAGGGGAAGTGAATAAAGCCTTTACGATTACCTTATTATTGGTAATGGCTGTGTTACAAGTATTCGTTCAAATGGCATACTGGATGCACCTGAAGGATAAAGGACATTTGTTACCGATTGTATTCATGTTAGGTGGATTCTTCGTAGCAGGAACTGCAGTTGTTACAGCAATCTTCTGGATGTGGTGGTAAGATAAGAAGAGGTGGCTTACGCCACCTCTTTTTTAAATGAAAAGAAGCACACGAAACACGTTAAGCTAGGAGGATATCACATGCTTGGATTAGAATACTTTAGTTTTGCAGATTTATGGAGTCCCCTATTCTTGGTATTCATGTTATTGATGACAGCAGGATATTTACTTATTGTGGGACCCCTAAGTGAAAGGTTTGCGAAGGAAGAACCACCTGTGTCATGGGTCAAAAAGGCTATGTTCATTGCTGGAATGTTCACACTCTACTTGGCCCAGGGAGGGCCTGTGAGTCTATTAGGTCATATGATGTTCTCATTCCATATGTTGACGATGGCACTGTCGTATCTAGTTGCGCCTCCATTGATTATGATGGGAATGCCAGCTTGGTTATGGCGTGCGATATTGCGATTCAATCCCTTTAAGAAGTTGAAATTTCTTGCCCAGCCAATAGTAGCAGCGCTTCTATTCAATGGATTGTTCTCTTTCTATCATATTCCTGCTGTACATGACTATGTGATGTTACATTTCGAAGTCCATCGTCTGTATTATATTGTGTTATTTATAAGTGCAATGCTGATGTGGTGGACCCTACTTGAACCAATTCCAGAGACTGCAAAAGGGTCTAGTTTGGGCAAAATGGGATATATCTTTTTGAATATGGTATTATTAACTCCATCATGTGGTTTAATTATCTTCTCAAATCATACGTTATATGCGACGTTCAGTGATCCGAATGTCTGGGCTAAAGCGATGGGTTATTGTATTTCTGGAGATACCTCATTCCTGTTAGAGAACTTCGGTGGTCCAACATTCTTTAGCATCATGAGTCCGCTAGTGGATCAACAGGTGGGTGGCATTATGATGAAGTCTATACAGGAGGTTATTTTTGCTTCCATATTAGCCTATGTATTCTATCATTGGTATAAGAGCGAGAATCGCGAAGATGATGATGAGATCATAATAAATAACTTTTAGGCCAATGCTTTCGAAGTTAGTTTTTTACGAAGTATGCCTTGAAGTAACGCTCAAATAACTTTTAGGAGGATATTCATGGATTTATATTTCTTGCTACCGACACTGAGTACATCTTTTATCTTGATCAGTGCCATATTGGTAGCTATCGGTTGGGCTCTTATTATTAAGGGTAAAAAAGAAGCGCATAAGAAGGTCATGATTAGTGGCGCGATCGCGGCAATATTGTTCTTCATTATTTATATGTCACGTACGATCTTCGTGGGTAATACCGAATGGGGTGGCCCAGAGAATCTGAAGGGGTTCTACCAGATCTTTCTGATTATGCATATCATTCTTGCGACCGTTGCTGCCGTGTTTGGGATTACGACGCTAACACTTGCCTTCAAGGAGAAGTTCGCGAAGCATCGCAAATGGGGTAAGGTAACAGCAATCATGTGGTTCTTCACAGCGATTACAGGTGCTACTGTATATAGTCTGTTATATCTTCTGTACCCGGGTGGTCACACGAAGCCTGTATGGGAAGTCATTCTAGGCATTTAGTAGACAAGGTGTCTGAGTTATTATGATGAGACTCATGAAATGAATAGTTGAAATGAAGAGATCCGTCAGTATAACTGCGGGTCTCTTTTTGTATGGATTAAATTAACTTTAAGTCTTGACTAGGCGTAAATATCATAATACACTGTGTATATCGATATACACAGTAAGCACAGTTTGAATGTGACGATTAAGTAATACTTTTTAGAAGTGAGGCGAAATGAGTGGCAATGTTAATAAGAGATGGTTGGATGCTATTCAAGAGAGATATGAGAAGCGATAAATATCTCATTATTTACTCTATATTATTTATGGGATATATTGGTTTAATTCTTGGCACGCTTGTTGTGGAAATGTACGATCCTAAGGATACATTTAATCCATCCGTGGATATTTTATTTCTTACTCTGATTCCGATGTTGGGATTTTATTTCTCGAGACATGCTTTTAAATACTTAACGGAAGATTCATACACACAGATGCTGATCTACTTACGCACATTGCCGATCTCTCCTCAAGTCATTATGTGTTATAGATATATCCAGATGCTCATCGCATTTGCGATAAATGGTGTCATTGTCTTTAGTATCATTTATGGTTTCGGACGATTGGGAACTGGAGTATCGATAGGAGATTATATCTGTTTCACACTAACCTGGATTGGATATGCATTAGCGGTTACAGGAATCTATATTCATCTCGAATTCACATGCAGTGGCAAAAAGTATTTTTGGATGTCTATGGTGATCATGGGAGCTTCGGTAATTGTAGGAATGACCATTCAGTTGTTCGATGGGAACTTGCTGTTATACACATTGAGAATGAGTCAAGAATGGGGTACTCGATCGCCTGTGATGTGGGGTGCACTACTCGTTGGGGTGATTAGTCTCGCTCTAATGCGTAAATTGACCATTCGTAGATTACAAGAAAGAGATCTGTTGTAGATGATGATTACAGGGTCGAGAGACGAGGTGTAGAAATTGTGGATCCCCATTCAGATTAACGAGAATAGCGCGGAGCCGCTATATCATCAGATAAAGACCCAACTTAGAGCGCTTATTATCAATGGACAGATTGAAGAAAATACCCTGTTGCCATCGATCAGAGAATTCTCTAGTTTGTTACATTGTAGTGTGATCACCGTTCGAAGAGTCTATCAGGATCTTGAGAATGAAGGGCTGTTAAGAACGAAGCAAGGAACCGGTACTTTTGTAGCTCCCGTAGAGAAAATGCAACGAGAACTTTTTAGACATAGTGCGGTAAAGGAAGCCATAACGAAGGCCATCGATGTTGGGTTATCCGTTCAATGTAGTGAAGAAGAGCTGAAGGAGCTATTTTTAGAAATTGTAACTTTGAAATATCATCCTAAGAATGGGAAGGAGTGAAGTTTCTATGGAGCAAGTAGTAGTTCAAATGGTGAATGTTCACAAGGTGCGACGCAATAAACTAATAGGACCGCTCAATCTCTCCATTCCACAAGGATATATTGTGGCTATGGTGGGGGAGAACGGTTCCGGGAAGAGCACATTAATGAATATGATCATGCAGATGGTTATACCCGATGATGGTGTCATACATTGGTTCGGACAGTCGTATCCTCAAAGTATACCGACGCAGATTAAACAGCAAATCGGTTATGTGCCAGAGAAGACAACTCGCAGTGAAGATCATATGACGGCAGAAGAAATAGCGAATTTCCGTTCCTATTGGTACCCCAAGTGGGATCACATTCTTTTTCAGAAATTAATGACGAGTTTCAAAGTTCCCCAGCAGACCAGACTTACGAAGATGTCTAAGGGAGAGAGAAGAAAGTTGGAAATTGCAGTGGCATTGGCAGCTAGACCGAAGCTATTGTTACTAGATGAACCATCGTCTGGGTTAGACCCTTTTGGGTGGAAAAGAATGATAGCGGAATTGCAGGAATATATGCAACAAGGGGATACAACCATTCTCATGTCTACGCATATGGCTGATGAGATCAAGAAGCTTGCAGATTTCATCGTGCTGATGCACCAAGGTCAAGTCCTCGGAATGGTTGAAAAAGATAGTCTTTTAGACAATTGGAAGGAAGTATGGGTGAACAGTGAACATGTATCGCTAGATAGCCTACCCGGAATTGTTCAAGTTGAGCTTGACCCTGGTGGAATTCTAAGAATAATAACGACAGAATGTCTTGCGTTGGAAGATGTACTTCAATCTACAGGTATACAGCCATTAAAGACACGTGGTTTGGAGCTTGATGAGATATTGAATTTATGGATCCGCAGAGATGAGTCAGTGAGCGTACAATCAGAAAGGGGAATATAATATGGATGCATTGCAATTGGATAAAGTAGTGAAGCAATTCGGAGATAAGACGGCAGTGAATGAATTATCTCTTCGAGTAGAAGAGGGAGAAATTTACGGCTTGTTAGGTGCCAATGGCGCGGGTAAAACAACGACGATGCGAATGGTATTAGGACTTATATATCCGGACAATGGGAGTATTCTGTACAATGGCAAGCCTCATAGCAACGACCTTCGACAAACGATGGGGTACTTACCCGAAGAACGAGGTCTTTATCCCAAGCTTAAAGTGAGTGATCAGCTTAAATATTTAGCACAACTTCGGGGCATGTCGGTCAAGGATGCAGATAAGAGTCTACGTTATTGGCTACAACGATTTGAAGTGCCCGAATATTATGATAAAAAGATAGAAGAATTATCGAAGGGAAATCAACAGAAGATTGGCTTCATCGCTGCGGTCGTACATAAGCCACAGATCCTCATTCTAGATGAAGCGTTCAGTGGATTGGATCCAGTCAATGTGGAGTTGTTAAAATCTACAGTAAAAGAACTTCGTGACGAAGGAACAAGTATATTATTCTCCACTCACCGAATGGAGCATGTCGAGGAATTGTGTCGGCACATCACGATCATGGATCGTTCTAATCCGATTATTCAAGGTAGTTTGAAAGAAATCAAAGGTCGATATCCGCGGGAGGAAGTTGCACTTGTAACAACAAGTGAAGTATCTGGACTGGGCGAGATTGCAGGTGTAAGACAGGTGGAGACGACTGAGCAAGGAACGTATCTCATTACGATTTCTGATGTATCCGCTGCACAACAGATTTTACAGACGGCGATGCAACAAAGTACGGTGGAGAAATTCGAATTGAAAGAACCGACACTGAATCAAATCTTTATTAAAGAGGTAGGTGAATCACATGAGTAATATTTGGACAGTCATAGGCTTCACATTTCGCAATAAAGTAAAGACGAAGGCATTCGTTATAACAACGGTAGTATTAGCTCTCATCATGTCGATTGCCATTAATATTCCTTATTTCATTCAACTGTTCTCAGGAGAGGATCTAAAGGGAAGTTCAGAGACGACGAGGGTTGGTCTAGTCTATGGACAGCAGGTTGAGAATGCTGCGGAATTAGAGAACTATTGGAAGAAGCAGAATAATGACACTTTCACATTCGTTAAGTATGATACTGCAGATACCCAAGCATTACAGAAGGATATGGAAGAGGGAATCATTGAAGGTTATCTACAGTTCTCGGATGACAATACCGCCAATTTTCCTTCTGTGATCTATTCGTCCGCAGATGATGACGATTTGAATCCAGTCGCTCAGTCGGAACTTGTAGGTGCTTTGCAAGCAGTAAAGACCAAGAGTATTGTAAAAGATTCGCTAACCGATGAACAAGTTGCGGAGCTAAGTGTACCTGTCGAATTCAATACACAGAGTATCAACTTAGAGTCTGGGGGTACCGGCAATCCTGCCCCTGAAGAGGGACCAGACAAGATGTTGAATTTCGGAGTTGTGTATATCCTGATCATTCTCTTCTTCTTCACTTCGATGACGACCGGAAATATGATAGCTGCGGAAGTGACGACAGAGAAAAGTTCACGCATTATGGAGATTCTCATCACAAGTGTGTCCCCATTAACACAAATGTTTGGTAAAATAATAGGGATGTTCCTCGTTGGCTTGAGCCAGATCGGAATCTTCGCCGTGGTGCTTATAGCTAACGTACTGATGCCGCAGAACAAACAACTGATGGCAGACTTCGACTTGAATCTATCCCAGATCAGTCTAGATGTGTTAATCTACGGATTCATATTCTACGTGTTAGGATACTTCTTGTACGCTGTGTTATTCGCAGCAGTCGGATCGATTGTTAGCCGTACAGAGGATCTTGGGCAAGCGGTCATGCCAATCACGATGTTATCATTAGCTGCCTTTTATATCGGGACTTTCAGCATTAGTGTTCCTAACTCCATCTTAATGAAAGTATCCTCATTCATTCCGTTCTTCTCTCCAACGACGATGATTGTGCGTATCGGAATCGGAGAAGTGGCTGCTTGGGAGATATGGTTATCACTACTTGCGCTAATCATATCGATTCTATTCTTCGGCTGGTTATCCGCCAAGATCTATCGTACAGGTGTACTCATGTATGGTAAGCGTCCAACGATGAAGGAGATTCGTAAAGCGATGAAGGCTTATAAGATTTAGGTAGGGAGACTAGAAGGAATATACTGAAAGGCCATGGTATTTATCATGGCCTTTTCTTGACGTTCACCAACTTCATCAGTAACCAGTGTTTCTACGCTACCTACTCCTAATCGAGATTAGTTAATATAAAGTCCCTTTTCTTTATTTTACAGCATTATATGGTAAAAATTTAAATGATACTATGAAAGCGTATACATTAAGTACTATAAAATCTTAGGAGGTAATGATCATGAGGAAAAAGATAAGTGTATTCTTATCCACGGCTTTGTTGGTAACTTCTCTTTCTGTCCCTTTTGTTTCAACCGTATCTGCGGCTACGCCTGGAGGTAATGTCTGGACGCTGGATAATGCTAAAAGTGATGAATTTTATTCGTTTAATACCAATAAGTGGGGTACCTCGTTATGGTACGATACTTCGGGTGTCTTAGCATTTAACCCGAACAATGTATCTGTAAGTGGTGGGAATATGAATCTTTCTGTAAAAAAGGAAAACTACAATGGTAAAGCTTATACCGCTGGTGTGTTAAAATCGAAGTTCCAAGTAGGAGGGGACTCTTACACGGAGATTAGAGCCAAAATGATAAATAAAGATGCCAATGTGACAGCTGCATTGTGGTTATCGGATCAACCGCAACAATGGAGTAATCCTAACGTAGAAATTGATATCATGGAGAGTCTAAATCCTAAGGGCGCACCTAATCGAGTGGAAAGCACACTTCATACATGGCCAGTAAGTCCTGATTTCCACTTCGTTGCAGGCAACAAGAAATATAATGCTCCAGCACCATTGGACAGTGACTTTCATGTGTATGGGCTAGAGCGCAAAGATGGAAAGCTTAAATTTTATTTGGATGGTGTAAAATTCTGGGAATATAATGCATCTGTCATTACGGAATTTGCAACCCAACCTAGAAATGTCATATTAAGCATTGAAGGACACGCAGGGAATCCAGTAGATGCCTTCTTGCCATCTGACTTTGAGATCGATTATGTAAGGGTATATTCCAGTACCCCCGTTATAAATGCAGGATTTGAGTCGGATGGTGGTCAGAATCCGGTGGGTTGGCTAGAGTCTGGTGATACGGCCGCAAGTTATGCGGTTCGCCATCCTGGGGGTACGCATCGAGGCAACTATAAGCTAGAACATGCTGCTAGTACACCTTATATTGTGAACACTTATCAGCTTAAGAGTGGAGTGGACAATGGACTCTATACGCTGAAGGCATGGGTCGCTAAGAGTAGTGCAACTAATTATAATTCGAGTAAGATGTATGTTAAGAATTACGGCGATGTAGAGCGATCAGCTAATATCAACGGAAGCAACTGGAATCAGATTGTCATATCCGATATTAATGTTACGAACGGACAACTTGAATATGGCTTCGCTACGGATTATAAAGGTGGGACTGGAGATTGGGTTGTAGTGGATGATGTGGAGCTGTATAAACAGTAAAATCACTCATCATAACAAGAGGCTACCCGCGTAGCATATTACTTTTTGAGTATTATAAGCCTAATTCTGCAAAATAAATTTCACTACGGTATCGCTCTCATACGGCAGCGGATAGCTAAAATGCCCTGGCTTAGTAAAGTTGAAAAGTGCATCGTCAGAAAGCCTGCGCGCTTACTTCCTCCGTTTCCCCTTGCGGAGGAAGCATTTGCATTGGTGATGCAAAATCTCCGGAATAAATATGTACATCACGTTGATTGTTCAATACAATATCGAGATTCATAGTTTGCTAGACTTACCCGAACTTCAAGAATACATTGAAAGGCTCTGTGACCGTGTAAATCAATCGTTCCATGAAGGAACAAGGAAAGTGCCCGTTCTGGCCCTAGAAAAGGAAAAGAACTCCTTCCATACGTTACTAATTAAAAGCATTTGGACTCGTCTCAAACACCACCTATCTGATATATCGTCTTGCTAGCTTTCGTCAAAAGTAACATTTCCCACTACCCCCTGCGTCACAGGTCCATTAATGTCTTCTAGCACTCCATTTATCATTCAATCGTAGAACTACCTAAGAAAGTCTTCTTCATGCGCTCTCATTGTCTTTGAAAGTTTGGTCATGGCTTCTAATACTGAGAGTCTTGTCCAACTGAGCCTTCCCATAAATACACGTCAACAAGTAAAAGCGGAAATCCTCTTCAGCTAATTTTAGGCGGCAGGCTCCCTTGTACCGAGATGTTCATGATGTAGTGAGAGGAGAAACATAAATGTTTATTAAATATTCGACTAAAATATAGGATAATTGGAAAAATTGCCTGGATCGTCAAGGACAGGTTTTAGTTATGAACCGTTTTTTTAAGGTCTAAAGTAGCTTGTGAGCGATATTCTGTTGGACTGCAGCTGTTTTCTTTGCGAAAGGCTTTGGCGAAATGATTAGTATCTGGAAATCCGACTGCTTCAGCTACTTCTCTAACCGTAAGTGAGGTAGTGGTGAGTAGTGCTCTAGCTTTTTGCATTCTTTTACGATTTAAGTATTTAAGTGGAGAGACAGCAAAATATTTGTTGAAATAGCGTACTAGATAGTTTGGATGAAGATGAACTTGTTTTGCAATTTGTTCAAGAGATACAGGCTCCGACATATGATCGTTGATGAATTGCTCGATTGCATGTAATCGTTCTATGTCCTGAGCACGTCCGGCTGTAAATTGAATGTGAGAGTTTTCTGATTGGTCAGCTTCTTGTAGAAATAAAGCAATAATTTCTAATAAAATGGATTTTTCTTTGATGCGAGAAATAAAGGATGGATCTTCATGTAAACTTGCTAATTCCTCAAACAGATTTTTTAACGACTCGAAGCTGTGTGTAAGATTCAAGCAGTAGGGTACCTCAAGCCATTGAAATAAATCGAGATCACCCATTGTTGCTGTAAAATGACACCAATATTTACTATACCTATGATCATTAATAGTGGAATAGGATTGTTCGACATGTGCAGGCATCAAGCAGAGCTGACCAGCCACTGGCTTGAACTCTTGACCGCCAATTTTAAGCCAGCCTTCGCCGTCGCATATCAGGTAAAATTTATTGTAATTTGGGATATAATTAAGCTCCTGCCACTCAGGATAACAGTGGGTAAATTGTGCATTCTCAAGGTGAACCTGCAGATTTTGTAACAGGTCGGCAATAAATTTAGTATGTTTATCCAACGTTATCATCAACTCACCTCAATAAAGTTAATCTAATCCCCATGAAAGATAATTGCTTGCCTATTGATTATAGCAAATCGTTGCTAAACTATGGGTATCTTAATAGATGGAGGACATGATAGATGACAAATAGCTTGATCGAGCAACGTACAGAGAGAACGAAGTGGTTTTTGGAAGATCGTTTTGGCATGTTTATTCATTGGGGCCTGTATGCAATCCCGGCACGAGGCGAATGGGTAAGAAACAACGAGTATATTAGTGTAGACGATTATCAGACGTACTTTGATGAATTTAATCCGGAGCGCTATAATCCGCGTGAATGGGCGAAGGTAGCTAAGGCTGCAGGTATGAAATATGCTGTTCTTACGGCTAAGCATCATGATGGTTTCTGTTTGTTTGACAGCAAGTTGACCGATTATAAATCTACAAAAACACAATCTGGGAGAGACTTGGTTAGAGAATTTTTAGAAGCATTTCGAGCTGAAGGGCTGAAGGTTGGACTCTATTATTCATTGATTGATTGGCATCATCCCGCTTATCCGGCTTTTGGTGATCAAATTCACCCTATGCGGTTAAATGAAGATTATAAGCGAGATTCAGCATTGTTTGAAAACTATATAACGTATATGCATGGGCAGGTAAGAGAATTACTGACGGATTATGGGAAGTTGGATTTGATGTGGTTTGATTACTCTTATGGCGAAATGGTAGGAGAGAAGTGGCGTGCAACAGAACTAGTAGAAATGATGCGTTCCTTGCAGCCGCATATTATTATCGATAATCGTCTAGAGATTAATGATCAGAGAGACAGTGGTATTTACAGTCGTAATCCGTCTATTTATTCCGGGGATTTTGCATCACCAGAGCAAATGATTCCGCCGCAAGGGATAACGGATGAAGCAGGCAATTCTATTCCGTGGGAAGCATGCATAACGCTTAATAATAACTGGGGCTACGCTGCATCGGATATAACCTACAAATCATCACGCACTGTCATTCGCAAATTAGTAGAGTGTGTTAGTAAAAACGGAAATTTATTGCTCAATGTTGGACCAAATGCACAAGGAGAAATTCCTGAGCCATCATTGCGTATTTTAGAAGAAGTAGGAAAGTGGATGCAGCGCAATGGTGAAAGTATATATGGCTGTGGTCAAGCTTCTTTTTCAAAACCGGATTGGGGTCGTTTCACAAGGAAAGGTAATAAGCTATATGCGCATATTTTTGAGGAGTCGATTGGCGCGATTAACTTACCTGGATTGGCTGGGAAGGTGAAGCAGGCGCGCATGCTATCTGACGGTGCAGAGGTTTACGTGTCGATACCGTGGAATGTGACTATGTTTGCTAACGATGCATTTTTCAACTTTGCTAAGCCAGAGCATTTTAGCTATCCGCTGCCGGATGAGAACGATACAGTAGTGGAGTTTATTTTACAGGATTAGTCTTACAATACTTGTGTGTTAACAAATAAAAGTGATAGATATGAATTGAGCAGTCACGGCTTTTACCGTGGCTTTTCTTGTGCCCAAGTACACAATGTCCCCCAATATTACCGTGTTAAAGCGCTGGTCTTGTCGCCGCATTTCATAAGCAGTTTACTTGTAATCGAGATTAGTTAATATAAAACCCTTTTTCTTTATTTTATATCATTATTTCTTAAAATTTTAAGTGGTATTATGAAAGCGCATCCATTAAATTCTATAGAAATCTTAGGAGGTAATGATCATGAGGAAAAAGATGAGTATATTCCTATCCACGGCTTTGTTGGTAACTTCTCTTTCTGTCCCTTTTGTTTCAACTGTATCTGCTGCTACGCCTGGAGGTAATGTCTGGACGCTGGATAACGCTAAGAGTGATGAATTTGATTCGTTTAATAGCAGTAAGTGGGGTACCTCGTTATGGTATGATACATCGGGTGTCTTAGCATTTAACCCGAACAATGTATCTGTAAGTGGTGGAAATATGAATCTATCTGTAAAAAAGGAAAATTACAATGGTAAAGCCTATACCGCAGGTGTATTGAAATCGAAGTTCCAGGTGGGAGGGGACTCTTACACGGAGATTAGAGCCAAAATGATAAATAAAGATGCCAATGTTACAGCTGCATTGTGGTTATCGGATCAACCGCAACAATGGAGTAATCCTAACGTGGAAATTGATATCATGGAGACTTTAAATCCTAAGGGCGCGCCTAACCGAGTGGAAAGCACGCTTCATACGTGGCCAGTAAGTCCTGATTTCCACTTCGTTGCAGGTAACAAGAAACACAATGCTCCATCACCCTTAGATAGCGACTTTCATGTGTATGGGTTAGAGCGCAAAGACGGAAAGCTTAAATTTTATTTGGATGGCGTGAAATTCTGGGAATATAATGCATCTGTCATTACGGAATTTGCAACCCAACCTAGAAATGTCATATTCAGCATTGAAGGACACGCAGGGAATCCAGTAGATGCATTCTTACCATCTGACTTTCAGATCGATTATGTGAGGGTATATTCAAGTACGCCCGTTGTAAACGCAGGGTTTGAGTCTGATGGTGGCCAGAATCCGGTGGGTTGGCTAGAGTCTGGTGATACGGCGGCAAGTTATGTGGTTCGTCATCCTGGTGGTACGCATGGAGGCAACTATAAGCTAGAGCATGCTGCTAATGCACCTTACATTGTAAATACTTATCAGGTTAAGAGTGGATTGGACAATGGACTCTATACGTTGAAGGCATGGGTCGTTAAGAGTAGTGCAACGAATTATAATTCGAGCAAGATGTATGTTAAGAATTACGGCGATGTAGAGCGATCAGTTAACATTAACGGAACGAACTGGAATCAGATAGTCATATCCGATATTAATGTAACGAACGGACAAGTCGAATATGGCTTCGCTACGGATTATAAAGGTGGAACCGGAGATTGGGTTGTAGTGGATGATGTTGAGCTGTATAAACAGTAATTAGCATTCATCATAACAAGAGGCTATCCGCGCAGCATATTGCTGTAGGATAGCCTCTATTATTATTTATTCATTATTCCATGTGATATCACAAAACTTGTTAGTGTTGGCAGATTCATTCGCTTTTATACAAAGTAGTGCACTCATCAAGCCATCTTCTAATGGATAGTGAGATGGACCGCCCCGCATGATATCGTCGAAGTTCTGTAATAGCTTAGCGTCTCCACCCATATGTCCTTCAGTATTCGTATCGAGTTGATAAGTCTCAACCCTCGCTTCATGATGCATATGAACACTTAATTTGCTCGTATACAAATCAAATTCTAGTGTACCTTTATAACCTAGGAAGCGAGCCCCGCGTTTCTCTGCGCCTCGACGTGCGAAGAAATTCTGTGAATAGGAGACATGCATGCCAGATTCATAACGAATCAATGCACTACCTGAATCCTCGTTTCCGGTATCCACAGCGAAGCAGCAATACTCACCATTGTCCTCGTTATCGATTGTACTTTCAGCGCAAGTATACTTCTCATCACATTCTTTACATTTGAGAAGGGCTGGTTTATCGCCCTTGAAGATTTGTTTCGATTTCATGGCACATACGGATATAGGATTATTATCCTGAATGAGATAGTTAATATAGTCGAAGTCATGCGTTGCCTTTTGCAGGAATAACCCGCCCGTAATTTGCTCGTCACGATACCAACTGTGATAATAGACACCGCCGTACGGAACGTTATTAACCGCTTGTACATGCTCGACGGTACCGATTCTGCCTGAATCTATAATTTCCTTAGCCAATGTGACAAGTGCTGTTTGGCGAAGGGGGAAAGAGACAATAACCTGTGATTGAGAAGCTTCATACCCCGCTTTTAATCGAAGTAAATCATGGTAGTTCGTAGCTACAGGTTTCTCAAGAAACAGCGGTAGGTTTTTCTTCAGCACCTTCAGTGCCATTTCGGTATGAAGATCACATCTTGTTCCGATCATCACACCATCCAGCGGCATCTTTTCAAGCATGTCATCTACATTATCGAAGAACGTGATCGATTCAGATCCGATAGTCATTTCCATTTTGATCTGGTCACAACGAGGATCAGCAATGGCTACAACCTGACAATCTAAGGGCATTGTGGCTAACATAGTATGAAGATGCTGAAGACGAAGTCCATAACCCGCTATTCCTATTCTCATACAGCGTCGCCTTCGACCATTTCAGTGAGAATCTCAGAGATGATATCCTCATAATCCTTATTCTGTAATGAAAAGAGTTCTTCTTTCGTCTTTCTTGCACTTGGATGAAGCTCAGTTATGAACGACCATAAGAATATACTCTTCATTTTTTCCAGAACCTTATCGCGGTCTCCACCTTGCTCGATATAGCTATTGAAGATTTCATAATCTCGAATACCCTTTTGTAACAATTTATAGCGTAAGGATAGTAGCGGTTGACCATTTCGACCCGGATAGACGAAGTTCGTATCACCTGCTGGGAAGATTGGAAAGTGATTGGCAATCTTATTCAATGGATCATTAGGCCACACCGTATAATTCCATCGTAAGAAGCCATCGATGTTCATATGGAAGGCGAGCCAAGGGATAAGTCTACTCTCTAATAAGTGCGATTTAATAAAAGTATTCGGAATTTCAGGTACACAGCAGACATAATAGGACATTTTCCCTTTGATCTGACCCTTCAATTCCTGAATCCGGTCGAATTCATTAGCGATACAATCTAGGACTGGGATATAATCCATCATGCCATCAATATCTTCTTCTATGAAGTTGGCATGATTAATGGCTGCTTTATATTTAAGGGAAGGTGCCATTTGTCTAAGCTCGCTAAGTCTGTGATTGAAAATTTCTAAATCAGCAGGTTCATCTGCGATGACTCTTACGATATCGATCCAGCCTTTATCGGTGAAGTTCTTTTCTAATGCCTGAACATATTTCTCTAGTTCTTTTATATCCTTGATGTATCGGAAAGTATTCGTGTTCTCGTCCCAATATCTAATACGGATAGCATCACTATAATCTTCAATGACCTTTCCAAGACCAGCATCTTCAAGAACCCAGATGTTGAGCAGTCCGAACACTTCAATCTCTTGTGTGATACCATGTCTCATACCAATGTCTACATAACGATTCAAAGCATCGAAGTCATAAGACCAATCACCATTGGCTAAGCGTGTGACTTGAACAATATTATATTCGAACATATTCGCAGGATCGATACGATCATAGCTTGATGATTGGCCTGACCAAGGGATTTCGGATACGATAACGGATAATGCCTTTTGTCCAAGATCAGCCAAGGATGCGATATAGTTCTCCATGACAGCGAAATGCTCCTCACTCCACAGGGCTAAGTCATATTTGCGAGCGATATTGGAGTTGTGTTGCCATAAATTCAGGTTAAATGAATAATCCGTCGCATCCATTAGGGTTGTATTCAGGACTTGGATGTCGAACGATAGCTGTCTGATAAGGACCTCGTCTTCGAACAATCGATGTCCAAATACGCTAATTTGAGGCTTATACATACCTGGCTTAACGTCTTTATCGATCTCTACTTCGATCCAGACAGGTTGAACTCTTCGACCAACTACGTGGATGAACGGCTGTTGAAGAATAATATCGGACTTTAATTGACGATCATCATCTTCCACAAGACCGATAAGGTTAGCCTTAATGCTTCCTTTTTTCAGACCCGGTACATCCACATGTACGCGAACAATATCGATTGGTCCTCTTTCATAGAAGCAAGCATCATCATTAACAGAGATTAACGTTTCCTGTTCCGAATAGATAAGAAGTTGAACGGCAGCCCGATCATTCTTACCGCACACAAGGGAAATCTCCTTACTTGCATTGAAAGGTATCTGAAAATTATTTACTACACCGTATACATATTTATAACTTGCATCTTCTAAACCTACTGAGATATTCATGAAGAGCCTCCATTTACATTAAGTATTTAATAGCTTCAGTATAGAACTTGCAAACCCAAAACCATATGTATATTTCCTTTATGTATATGGATGATTCACGTATTTACATAAGGATGTGTTAAAATGTTCCTGAAGGGGTGACAAGATGAAATTTCTAAGTACCTATCGAATACCAGATGACGATGATATTGGTGTTGTTGACCTGAATAGCCATCTGCTCGTAAATTCTGTTGGCTTCTATGAATACGAATCTTTCTTCAAGATGTCTCACAGGGCAGAAGGGCGTAAGGACTTTTATCTTCTTTATAATTATTTAGGACCTATGACCGTACGAAGTGAGGGGCAAGAGCATTTGCTGCAACCGGGAAGTCTATTTGTATATCGGCCACATGAAGAACAATACTACGGTCATTACAAGGAACATAAGTTTATCTCCTACTGGATTCATTTTACCGGCTATGGTGTGGAGGAACTACTTGGTGCCTCAGAACTGGGGGAAGACAGACCATACTTTGTAGGTGTCAATAATGAAGTGCCTGATCTATTCAAAGATATTATGAATGAATTGCGTGATAAGAAAGCAGGCTATGAGCTTGCTTCTGCATCGCTTTTGTCCTATATGTTGTCGATAATCTCAAGAAGAATCTCGCAAGGGTTTGATCTTAAAGCGAATAACAACAGAGCAGAAATATATGAATCTATTAAATATATCCATGAACACTATGCACAGGAGATTTATGTGAGTAAGTTAGCTGAAATGTCGTATCTTAGTACCGATAGATATACGACACTCTTCAAGAATATGATGGATACAACACCGTTGCAGTACATCATTCGATTCAGACTAGAGAAGGCGTGTGAGTTCATGAAGCATACCCACCTTAATATACAGCAGATCTCTAGCCTTGTAGGTTTTGAAGATCAGCTGTATTTCAGTAGAATGTTCAAGAAGTATTATGGTATAACGCCATCTGAATACCTTATTCGATTTAATTAAAACCCACATTGTGCTCGATCGTGATATTGTGCGTAGAATCGGCATCTGCAACAATGGCATGCTCATGCTGAATAGTTGTCGAGACACATTTGTTGCGTGTGACGTGAACATCACTCGCTTTCATGATATGAATGACACCACCGTAGATCTCATTATAGACAGGCTTTTCTTGCTGGCTCGAACCATAGTTATGCTGATCAAGGTGAATCTGATTCGAGTTAATGATGGCATTTCTGCGTATCGTTACATGGCTGCAAGACGACAGGAACATAGCCATCCGTGGACAATTGATGATTGTATTATCTTCAATCCATATGTGATGAAAGATAGGGTATGACGTTCTACCACCAGGTAGATACACACCCATATAAATGACAGCCATCTGCCAAGCATTGAGATCGCAATTACGAAATATATTGTTGCGTATAGCTAATTGATGTACGCCAGTCCCTTCAGACCATCTAGATTCGCATCCAGATTCAATCTGAATGGCTGCCCCCTGGATACTATCAAATATATTGTGCTCCACAATCCCTAAAGATCCATGGATCAATATTCCGCGAGCACGATTGTTCGTAAATCGATTATTCCGAATAATGAAGTGGTTCGTTGAGAATTTACGGTTAAATAGAACCGAATTCTCGTCCAAATTGTCGGGCAGCTTATCCTTAAAGGTAAGGGTACATACGAGTTCTCTCTCGTCATAATTTACATTTACAAGGTTGGATTCGAATTGCATCGGTGAGAGATCAGGATTTCGTAATTCAACGACGTCATCCACTTCGAACAATACAGATTCTCTTCTTACACGTAAGGCTAACAGGGTGTAATCATCCATTCGGCGGATACCCATCGTTGTATTGTCATGAATATTGATGCAATCATCCCCTGCATAACTGAAATCACTATCCTCGATAATGAAATAACCCTTAGAATTAGCAATATGGAAGCAGTCTGCTGCAGTAGAAAGCGTACGATCGGTACCTGGACGGATGGTTATTGTACAGCTTTTCATATGAATATGATGAATACTGCCATTACCGACAACGCCACTTCCTGGGCAAGAGTATAAGGTGACATGATCCACCGTAATATGGCTACTATCGAATAAGAAGATGGCTATCATATCATATTCATAATGTCTTAGATTGTAACATTGCCCCTGCTTTATACGTTGAATAGTCCAATCGGCATTCGTCGTATAGAAACGCATCGTGTTGGTGTTGACCTTTTCCATACCTAGAATGATATTAGATAGTTCTCTCACTAACTCTTGCATGAGGGAATCGGTCTGCTCTTGTTCACTTGTTAAGGCATGCTCATTTCGGTATGGACGGTATTCGACGCCAGATGCCACTCCAGGGGAATAACGGATAGGATCATATGGGCCAACAATACGGATTGGCCAAACTTCCGGTATGTCTTGATAAGTCGGAAACTTCATGTCGAAGTAAGCACCCTGAGATTCCACATCTGTAATAACCCCCACACTTGCCAATGGGGAGAGATCCCAATTCCAATCGAGAATCAGATCAGCCAATCGAATTCGTGTTGAATTCACCACGTGAATATATTTTTTAGTATGTTCAAAGATGAGTTCAGATCCGTAACCCTCTATTGTGAAGTCTGAGAAACCATCAAGAGTTAGGTGAGCTCCCTCAGGTGGATCAGTATGAAAGTGATAGATTCCTTTCGGTATGATGAGTCTTGATGCGCCGATATCTTTACAATGATTAATGGCTTGCTGAAATGGTTGTTGGTTGCATACTTTCTTATCCGTTGACGCACCGAAATCAATGACGCTAACGGTTGTTCCATCTTTATGGTGAGGCAGTTCAATCTCAATATGAATAATCTCAAATGTTGTCATAGTCATTACCCCTTTACTCCGGAATCCATAATGCCTTTCTTCAATTGCTTGGAACTTAAAGCGGTGAGTATAATTACTGGAATGATAGTGATAAGTGACAGTCCAAGAATGAAGTTCTGTTTCGTGCTACCGTTCATGGACAAGTTATAGAGTGCAACGTTCAGTGTCCATAATTTCTGATCTTCGGTTACCATCCATGCCCAGAAGAAGTCGTTCCAGTTCCCAATAAAGGTCTGTAGGGCAATAAGTGAAATAATAGGCTTCGAAAGCGGCATACAGATTTTTGAATAAAGATAAAGGTTGGATGCCCCATCCAGTTTAGCTGCTTCGAAGTAGTCCCCAGGGATACGGTCGAAGAACCCTTTGAATAAATAAATGTAGAATCCAAATGGATACAAAAAGGGCAGTAGTAATGCGCCATAGTTGTTATAAAATCCCATATTTTTATACATGATCAACTGTGGAAGCATGATGGAGGCAAATGGGATCATCATGGCGCCTAAGAAATACAGTAGTACAATACGACCAGCCTTTGGGCCAAGCAGACGAGAGATAACAAAGGCAGAAACCGAACTTAAGATAACTTGTGTCACAATGGCCCATCCGATTACGATGAATGAATTAAGGACAAAGGTTAAGAAACTGTACTTAGCAATTGTTGGGTTATTCGCATATACATACGACGGCAACTGGAAATAATATTTAAAGCTTTCAAGGAGCAGTATATTTTGTTTGGAAACCGCACTAACTGTGAACTTTCCGCTTGTTGGGTATTTATCCGATAGCAGATTGGTTAAAGATGAGGTATATGTGTTCTCACGTTGATCCAACGCAGGTCTCTTATCAAGACCGGAGAGATTAAATTCATAACCTATCGAATCGTTGGCTCGGATATACCGGTCTCCATGTAACAAAACATCGGAACTCACCACAGAATTCTGATACACCCCGAAATCTCGGATTAACTCCAGCTTCATCTTATGTGCTCTGGAATAGAAGATCGTAGTATCATTCATCACACCATATACTTCAAATTCAAAAATGGAATCCCTTGGAAACTCGTAGTTGGTCGTGAACATGGCTAGTGTATTATCTCGTAATACCATTTCTAAAAGATCTTGTTCGTTTTTTCCTGCCATATCGGAGTAATCCATGACAATGGAAATACTCTGGGCAGCGTCAGGTAGTATTTTCGGCGGAACATCATAAATTTTAAGGTTATCTTTGGCTGCGTTGCTTATGGTATACACGAATGGATACATCATACAAATAACGAACGCAATGGTGATAACATACGCAGTTATTTGCAGCAACCGATCCGAGTTAAATTTACTTTTATTCTTGTTCATTGTATGTCGCTCCTTTTTTAATTGCGTTCAGCACGATCAAGTCTCATTTGAATGGCGGTGATCACTACGATCACAACTAACAATACCATCGAAGCTGCAGATCCTCGGCCATAATTAAAGTCTTGTTTAAACGTGTTGAAAATGTAGATACCCATCGTTGTTGAAGCACCACTTGGACCTCCAGATGTGTACATGAAAGGGGCATCTAGTAGTTGCATCGCAGCGATAACTGCCATTACCAATTGGATAGAAATCAGAAATTTGATATTAGGTAGAATCATATAGCGAATGCGCTTCCAACCTACACATCCATCAAGCTTTGCCGATTCCATAATATCTGTCGATATCCCTTGAATAGCGGACAAATATAGAAGAACACTGATTCCGCCGCCTAGCACACCAGGGAAAATAATACAGAATTTCGTCCAAGATGGGTCACTTAGCCAAGCTTGAGGTTGACCACCGAAGAATTGGACAATCTGATTCGCAACTCCGTAGTCGGGATGCCAAATCCATTTCCAAATGATAACGTTTACAGCAGTTGGAATGAGTGCAGGTAAAATATAAAGCGTTGTAAAAACATGTTTCATGCGAATGATTTCATTCAGAAATAATGCCTGTATAATGGGAATGAAGAAAGTCATCGCAATACTTAATAATAGAAAGATGAAGGTGTTATTCCATGCCTCCCAATAGTATTGCGTTGAGAACATGCGAGAATAATTACCTAGACCGATGAACTTACCTGGCGTATTAATTGGATCATAATCGAACAGAGAAATATAAAACGCCTTAATAATTAAGTAGTACTTGAGCCAGGCCGTCAGGACAATAGGTAGAGCCAATATCAGCCAAGGGGCTAACTTATTCCTCAAAAAGTAACCTCTCGAATGCATTTGGGTTTGTGCTAAATTAACCACTGTAAGAGACCTCCATATAGTAAGTAGTGTGAATACAATTACAGATTATCAAGAAAAGATGGGAATAGAAACTATCCATTATTGACTTCTAATAGTCTCATTTTCAACTTCCTTACCTTAATTTGTTTGAATGGACTTACCGAATATGAAGCGTTTACATAAAGTTAATTATGCATACCTAAATCTTCAAATTGATACATGTTTTTTTGTGGCATGGTGATCTATACTTCTAATTACACCAGGTGACTTTATTCAGAAAAGACACAAAAAACGCTAAAAAATGGGGGTCTAGTCAATGTTAAGAAGATTATTAGTAACTTTTTTCGCACTCGTTCTTATCGTTTCAACGCTTAGTGCTTGTGGTGGGAATAGTAAGGGGAATGAAGCATCACCTACACCAGTTGCTCCTGATAAAGGAGTAGAAGAGAAGGCGAAAGAGAAAGAACCTGTAACATTAACAATGTGGGTTACAAGCCGGGAGCAAGACGACTTTTTAACAAACATAGAGAAGGAGTTCCTAGATAGTCATCCGCATATTACCTTAAATAAGGTTGTTAAAGAAGGAGACCCTGGTAACGAATTCTATCAGGCCGTAGCAGCCGGGAATGCACCTGATTACGTGAACGTATCATTTACAATGATGGATAAGTTTATGAAGGCAGGCATTCTGGAGCCACTTAACGGGTATGTCGATCAATGGGATGAATGGAGTAATTTCACTAAAGAGTACGTAGATATGTTTACAATGGATGGTCAAGTGCTTGGTATACCAGCAACGGTCGCACCTATGCTATTTGGCTACAATAAAGCGCTGTTTGAAAAGGCGGGGATAACAGAACTTCCTAAATCATGGGACGAAGCTATTGAGGTTGCCAAGAAGGTCAATGATCCATCGAATCAAGTTGCTGGTTATGCAACGCTTGCAGCAGAATGGACAGAGTGGTTCTTTCAGTATTATGTGTGGCAAGAAGGTGGAGACTTAACGAAGCAGAATGAAGATGGCACTATTGAATTGACATTTACTGATCCAGCAGTTATTAAAGCTGCAGAATTCTATAAGAAATTACGTTCCACGAAAGTAATGCAATCCGATATTACACTTAAATTTAATGACTTAGTAGAAAAGTTCGCCTTAGGCAAAATTGGTATGATGCCGTTTGCTGGGGATTGGGTAAGCTGGGCTGTCTCGCTCGGTATGAAGCCTGAAGATATTGGTCTTATGTTGCCTCCAGCAGGTTCAACAGGGATTACCAAAACCGCAATTGGTGGTAGTACTTATGTAATTAACGCCAAGACATCGCAAGATAAAAAGGATGCAGCATGGGAATATATTCAATTCCAAATGTCCAAGGATTATATGACTAGATTCCATGAGAATATTGCAAGTAAAGGTGCAGGGAATCCAATCGTTATGGTCAGAGACGATATCAACATCGCAGACTTATATAAATTCCCTAAAGAATATGAAGAAGTCTTGAATGAAGTGAAATCTATTGGAAGACTTGAATTCTACGGTAAGGCAGAATTCGCAATATATGTCGACCGCGCAGTACAGAAATTATTGACAGATCCGAATGCAGATCCAGTAAAGGAATTTGAAGCGGCACAGAAACTTGCGACTTCCGAAGCTCTTGATAGTTTCAATGAGAAAGCTAAGAACGAATAATGTAATTAAGAAAAGGGACTGTGCAAACAGTCCTTTTTTGATTAGATAGGTTATAATGTAATCCAAGCTCATAACTTGTATAAATCAAAGCAGGTGAATACTCATGATGAAGATCTTGCAGAATGGCTTTAGCCGCTTTTCGCATAATATTATTAAAATATTGCGCAAAATCAATATTCTTCAACGACTAATTATCGCCTTCCTAATTCTTGTAATATTGCCCACAATCTTTATTACATTATTTACGTACAATAAATATGTCATTGAAATTGAAAGTAATATGGAGAAGTTCATTTCGTTACTCGTTCAAAACGTGAACGTCCAAATGACGGATAAGCTTACCGCCTTAGAGCGAGTAGCGGTTCAATTCTACTCCGATAGCACGACTGTAAGTAAGCTACAGCATACGGAGTCTGACGATAATCGTGTGATCATTGGACGAAAGCTGAATACGATAGCGCAGAATAATGGAAACGTCGCGAATATGCTAGTGATTACCCCTCAGAGCCAATTTAATATGATGGATGAGTTCGGTAATCGAAACGGCGCATACATTCGGGACATCGATCGATTCCGAAAAAGTGAATACTATACCGAAGCACTTAAACAGCATGGTTATCCGGTCTGGTTCGATACAAGTAAGGAAAGTGATATGTTCTATAGGAGCGAAAGTATCAAATATGGTATGTCAGATGTGATCACGATGACGCAAGCTATTTACAACATTGAGACACGTGAATTTATCGGTGTTCTTGTCTTGAATGTCAATATCAGTGTGCTAACGGATTCATTGAAATCTTACGCATTTTATGGAAGCGGTAACACATTTCTTTTCGGACGCAATGGAGCCATTAAGGGAATTCATTCGAACATATCGGAGCCTAACTTTTCTGACTTTCGCTATATGAACCAACATATTTATCGTGTTCCAGAAGGTTCCTATAGTGGTAAGGTCGAAGGAACTAATATTTTTATGGTGTATAAACTCGTTCCATATACTGATCTATCTATTGTTCATATCTTGAATAAAGATAGATTGCTTGAGAATGCGTATAAGATTCGTAATTTATGTTTAACAATAGTAGCGGTACTTATTATGCTATCGATTGTCGTTGTCTATTGGACAACGATTAGTATATCTTTGCCCCTGAATAAGTTAATGAGAGCAATGAAGACATTTACAAAAGATAACTTCGTTGTACATTATTCTGTGTCTGGTAATGATGAGATTACAGTTCTCGGTGAAAAGTTCAATGAAATGGTAGACAATACGAATGTGTTGATCGATCAGATCTATGTAGCTGAGATCAAGCAAAAGACTTTGGAATTAAATAAGACGAATGCGGAGTTGAATGTGCTACAAATGCAAATCAATCCACACTTCCTCTACAACACACTAGATATTATTCGATGGGAATCAATGTATGAAACAGGTGGAGAGAGTAAGGCAAGTCGAATGATTGAGGACTTTTGCCGATTAATGCGCATGACCATCAAAAAAAGCGAAGATATGATACCGATTGAGATGGAATTAGAACATGCTCAGACTTATATTGAAGTCATTAATTTTAGACATCGAGAAAAAATAGCCTTAATGATAGATTGTAAGTTTAACATGAATAATTACTATATACCGAAGTTAACCATCCAGCCTTTAATAGAGAATGCTATCGTTCATGGCTTTGATGATGAAGTCTCTCAACCGACAATTCACATGGATATATATATAGAAGAATCAGATATTATGATCCGTATAATGGATAATGGCGTAGGCATGGAGAAAGAGAAGCTAATAGAATTAACGAAGGTTCTAGCAGGCGTGTCTCCATTGAAAGAAAGTATAGCACTGAATAATGTGAATCAAAGATTGAAACTACACTTTGGAGAACGTTATGGACTACACATAAGCAGTGAATCAAAACTAGGTACCACTATTCTGGTTAGATTACCTATGAAGCAGGATACACAAAGTTCGATCACACATGAAGCGAATTAGGGGGAAGTTATATGTACTATAAAGTCTTGCTTGTCGATGATGAAGCAATCGTATGCGATGGGCTTACCAAGTTCGTGAATTGGCATGAACTCGGCTATGAGGTGGTTGGAGCAGCCAACTCGGTTGCGCAGGCACTTGTATTTATGGAGCATCATCCAGTGGATATTGTCATAAGTGATATCAAAATGCCCGTACAAACAGGCCTACAACTTCTCGAAGTAATTCAGGTGGAATATCCAGATGTATTCACAATTATATTAAGTGGATACGGTGAATTTGAATTTGCGCAAAAGGCACTTCGTTTGGGTGCGGTTGACTTTTTGACTAAGCCTGTTAATTTCGGTGAATTAAAGAGACTTCTAGCAACGATATATCATAAAATGGAGACTGAACGAACCGAGTCTTCTTATAAACAGGATTACAATCAAATGAAGCTTAACAACTTGTTAAATAATATTGCCAAAGGATATATAACGGATGTCACTTCTGAAAATATACAACGCACCTTATTTTCAATGTCAGATGAAGAGAATTATTATTTGATCCGGATTCATTTGAATGATGGTTACGATCATTATGATACGTTAACTACAGTGAAAGATAAGATTCATCATATGGTTGGTGAAGCTGCGGAGCATATTGGAATAGTTCATGTGTTTAATAATGAACTCAATGAAATATCTTGTTTGTTCATGCCACTCACAGGGTTGCGTGCTATTCAACATTTCACAGATGCAATACAAGCATTACTTACCCAGAGTGGGATTGATACATTCATCGGAATTAGTTCACGACATGTCGGAATCATTGAGGTGAAAGAATCGTACATAGAAGCGGGAAAAGCTCTGCAACATGCTATCATTCACGATACACAGAAATTAAGTATGTATTCAGATATAGAAGATTCACAGCTAAACAACTACAGTCTTGATGAGAAAATAGTAATGGATATGCTTCAAATGGTTGCGATTCCTCTCCAACGAGAGAAGCTGATCACCATAATTCATTCAGCGATTGATAATATGGATCATTCCAGCGGACAAAGTATAAGCGAAATTCACTCCTTTTGTATCCAGACCATGTATATGTTAAACCAGCATGTTCATAGTTTAAGTAGTGTGACGTCTGATTTCCAAGACACGTTATATTCATCTATTAGATTGCTATTAATGACTACCCATGCCAATAATATTAAAGATCATATGGCTAACTATTTGACGCGCTTAAATGATGAATTGATTAGATTGGAGAATAACGCAGGCAGTGGAAGTATGATTGAGAACATAAAACGTTATATTCATGAGCATTTCGCAGAAGATATCAGTCTCAATATGCTATCGAATGTATTTTTTATCCACCCCATTTATTTAAGTCGATTATTTAAAGAAAAGACGGGTGTGAATTATATTGATTACGTAACAGAAATAAGAATGACTAAAGCCAAGGCGTTTCTTAAAGACCCTTCCCTAAAAATATATGATATCTGCCAATTGGTTGGTTATGATAGTCCACGGTATTTTAGCAAGTTATTTAAGAGTGCGACAGGAATGACACCAAAGGATTATAAAAATGATAGCGTAATGTAGATACATCCTAATAAACGCTTTGAGAAGAGCGGTATGGTGTGCAACACAAAGCTCTTGAAAGGATCAAAAGTCCTTGTCTATCAAGGGCTTATTTTCAAATGTATATCGAGTAGCATGATTGTAGGTTTGTTATTTACAGCATTAACGATAACAATTGTATCTGTGGTTCTGTTATACTTATTGTTGCAAAGATATATTGTTGAAGGTATGACAGCAGGCTCAGTGAAAGGGTGATCTCATGAATATTAATATTACTGGCTTAGGTGAACAGCAAATACTAGCTATCTCTGATGTTGCGCATCTACTAGATATTCAATTGTCTAAAGAGGGAGTACAAGTTCAATTCTCAAAAACAGATCAAGGCATATTCGTCTCCTATGATGGGAGTAAGGGAACTATAAATTTCTCGCAGGAACATCAATGGATGCGTGCGTTAGGTCTATTTATAGAGAAGAGTAAGAATGGTGTAGCATTTGAGGCCACAGAGTTACCGGTGTACGATAGTCTAAGTATTATGATCGACTGTTCCAGAAATGCCGTCATCCATTTCGATGCATATAAGAAGTTTATTCAGCATATCTCATTAATGGGTTATTCTGCTGTACAGCTGTATACAGAAGATACCTTTGAAATGGAAGAGTATCCGTACTTTGGCTATATGCGTGGAAGATATACAAGCGCTCAGTTGAAAGAGATGGACCAATATGCGCTTAGATTTGGTATTGAGCTGGTTCCATGTATACAAACGCTAGCCCACCTAGAGCAACCGCTCAAATGGAAGGCTTTTGCTGATATCGTAGACTGTAATGATATTTTGCTAGTAGATGATGAACGAACTTATGAATTCATAGATGCGATGTTCCGTACGCTGTCAGAGAATCTGACAAGCCGGACGATTAATATAGGTATGGATGAAGCGCATATGATGGGACTTGGTAAATATCTCGACAAGCATGGTTACCAAGATCGTATGAGTATTATGATGAAGCATTTCAACAAGGTTATGGAGATCGCTCGACGTTATGGATACAGGCCGATGATGTGGAGTGACATGTTTTTCCGTCTAGCAAGTGCGGGTGAATACTATGACGTAAATAGTCCGATAAGTGAAGAAGTCATTGCTATGATTCCAGAAGATATTACATTCGCATATTGGGATTACTATTCAGAGAAGCCTGAGATATATGATGCTATGATGAAGAAACATAAGCAAATGAGTGACAAGATTGTGTTTGCGGGTGGAGCCTGGAAGTGGATGGGGTTCACACCAAATAATGAGTTCAGCAAATATGTTAGTGAGATGGCTCATGAGAGCTGTAAAACCAATGGCATTAAAGATGTATTAATGACAGCATGGGGAGATAACGGGGCAGAGGCTTCCATTCACTCGATTCTACCATCTCTGCAACTATGGGCAGAGTTATGTTACGAGGATAGTAGCGATCCGTCTCATTTAGCAGAACGGTTTGAGACGTGCGTGGGAGGTAACTACGAAGATTTCATGGCGCTAGACATGCCTAACTTAGTACCAGATAATACTTCGCCAGGGGCTGTCTCTATCAACCCTCCTAAATATTTATTATATCAAGATATACTAACGGGATTGTTCGATAAACATGTTATACCGGAAGTATATGCTGAACATTATCGCAAATCTGCTGAAGTGATACATGAGGGAATGGATAGAAATCCGAACTGGAAGGCATTATTTGAGACGCAATATGCTTTGTGTAAGGTGTTGGAGTTGAAATGTGATGTGGGAATCAATATCAGACAAGCGTATCTAAATAAAGACGATGCGACTTTAACGCTACATGTAGAAGAGATTCTGCCTGAATTGAAGAGAAGAACGGAAGACTTTATGACAGCCTACCGGACGCAATGGAACGAAGAGAATAAGATCTTCGGTCTAGATGTGTTTGATATTCGTATGGGTGGATTGTTGCAAAGAATGGAAGTGGCAGTTTCCCGTTTAAGTGGTTATCTTTCTGGACAAATCTCACAGCTTGAAGAACTTGAGCAAGAGATTCTGTACTTCGATAGTCGAGAAGAAGAAGGCAATAGTAAAGCGACTAGTGCCAATCTTTGGAATAGAATTGCAACGCCATCGGTTTTGGCAGGTTTTGTTTAATAGAGAATGGATGAACAATAGGAAAGATGGGGCGTCTGCAAATTCATTGAATGAATTTGCGGACACTCCATCTTTTTTTTTGGTTAGCAGGTTATTATTAGCTAATCAATATTCAAGTAGGAGATGACCAAACCTACATTTTTTTACATGTAATTCCGATATAAATATAGGATATAGAAATAAAAAATGGAAAAGGGAGTAGAAAAGATGTTCAAACGTGTGGAGAACGAACTGGAGTTAGCTCGCTATCATAGCATTTGGACGACAGTTTGGTTGGAAAAAGGATTTGAACTTGAATTTGCTGAACAGGTATTGGAAAGATTTGTAGTCGTTACGAACGATGGTGACTATGTGGGCACATGCGAAATTAAGCCTTACAGCATTCACAATAATATGCTTAATGAAGCAGCTCCATTTGCTACTCATCCGAAATTGATACAGGCGGAAGGCTCTGTAGCTGAAGTTGATAAGATGGCAATGCTCGAATCATATCGAGGGAACTTAATTGCAGATCTATTGTCGGCAGCTGTTCAATATGGCGATCAGAATCGATTGCGTTATTATGTGGCATTGCTGGAACCTGTATTTCTGCGTGCACTTCGTATTACATTTAATATACCCTTTGAAAAGTTAGGACAAAAAGTGTTCTATAAGGGGGATCATGTTATTCCAGTCTTGATAGATATAGAGAAGATCTACAGCAATAAGGAACAATACTCATGGTTAACTAATTCACAGGAGACGAATCGAATGTGGCAAACAACCTGAAGTTCTAATTCAATAGTACAGCAACGGAGAGGATAATTATGGATACAGTGAAAATTTCAGAACTAGATAAACGTAATCGATTATTCATTAAAATTTTGTGGGGAATGCTCGTGCTAAGCATTATTACAGACCTCGCTATTGGACTTGATATGCAATTGATTCTTATGCTCGCGGGGCTAGGCGGTATTGCTTCTGGTGGAGCAACCTTTATGACTTATCGTCGTATTGGGGTCGCATATATCAAATATTTTGTAGCTGCTATATTAACAATACTTGTTCTCTTTTTGATTGTATTAGATCCGAACCCTATTATTAGCACGTATTTTGTAATCTATGTTAACTTAGCAATAATGACGTTGTACCAGGATCATAAACCTATTATATTCACAGGTATTCTAGGGGCAGGAGTTAGTACATATTTATTCATGACACCTACGTTCAAAGACCAGTTGTTCCCGGACGATTCCTTAGTCTACATATACATGTATATTGCATTCGCTACAGCTGCACTTGCGTTCTCCGCTAGATTTAGTCTGACTTTGCAGAAACAAGTGGTAGCTAAGCAACAGGAGACGCTTGTAGCAAAGAATATGGCAGACGCACTGTTGGATAAACTTAAAGAGTCCATTCTAATGCTGAACGAGTTCAGTGAAAGACAGAAGGAGAATGTTCACGTTACGGGTGGAATATCCAGAGAGGTCACCTTGACTTTCTCCGAAATGGCAGTGGCCATTGAGAAGCAGACGGGTAATGTTATGAATGTAAGTGAGTCGACTCAGGTCATCAAAGAAGATGTGAAAGAATTACTAGAGGGAACAACTCAATTACAACAATATTCTGTGGATAATGCTAATTTGACGGAGCAGAGTAGTCATCAGATGCAGATTTTATCGGCAGAAGTAGAAAGTGTACGACAAATTATCGAACATACCATGGAAAATATGAGGCTTCTGAATATGGAGAATGACCGTATTAGCTCCATTGTGGGCACGATTAGTGAGATTTCTGAACAGACCAATCTACTTGCGCTTAATGCGGCTATTGAAGCTGCACGTGCTGGTGAACATGGTAAAGGCTTCGCGGTTGTGTCTGGCGAGGTACGTAAGCTGGCAGATAGATCTCGTACGGCGGCGAATGAAATCGATGGAATTCTGTATGGTGTACGCGAGCAAATAAACGCAGTCGATCTTCAAGTGAGGCAGGGACAGTCGGTTGTGACATCAAGTAGTGAGGTATCGCAAGAGGTGCAACAACTGATTCAGCGTATTAATAAAAATAGTGATCAAGTGAAAGAACATTCCAATATTATCGATCAATTTGCGAATCGCCTTCATACACGTCAGGTAAGAATTACTGATGATATGATTAACATTGCAGCTACTACGCAACAGAATATGGCGGCAGTGGAAGAGATATCTGGAAGTATGGGAATGCAGGATCACAAGATAAGTGCGATCGTAGAAGACTACGGAAAGCTGGATCAACTCATATCAGATCTGAAGGAGCTCGTCTCCAAGCATTAAATTACACAGGTCTGATGTGAGTTATAGTAGAGATTCAAAAGTTGCAATGGGAATAAGAAAAAGCGCTACTAGATTAATCATTAATCTAGTAGCGTTTTTTAACATAATAGAAAGTATAAACCCTTTTTTACAATAAGAATATTAATATAAATGCACTCAATAGGAAACAGTACCAAGAGAAATATTTCAGTTGACCTCGCTCCATGATTCCCATGAACCATTTCAAGGAGAAGTATGAGGCAACAAGTGAGCAGACGAAGGCCAATGCGTAAGGAAGAGCTAGCGTTCCGATCTGTGGATCGCGAATCAGGTTGGATCCTTCAAGAATCATACTTCCAACACTAATTGGAATGTATAGGAAGAATGAGAACTTAAGCGCGGTGGATTGTTTAAGACCAAGCCCCATTCCAGCAACAATAGTTGCGCCAGATCTACTGATTCCAGGAATTAAGGCTACCGTTTGAGCAAGTCCAATAATAACAGCATCTTTCAGTGTGAGTCCGGCCTCATTCTTACGACCACGTAAATTACGAATGAGCCACAGCGCAATTCCTGTAACCAAGAGGGAGATCGCAATCGTCAACATTCCTTTGAAGACATTGGATATGAGATCATTGAACAGATATCCAATGATTCCAGCAGGTATGGTTGCGACAATAAGATATAAGATAAATTGGAAATCTTTTTTATATTGTTCTTCTTTTCGGGTAAGATACGACCAAGCATGTTTCACCAATTCAATTAAATCGTTCTTATAAATTAGTAGTATGGCTAACAGGGATGCAAAGTTAACGAGTACTTCGAATCCTAGCCCTGCAATCTCTAATCCGAATAGCTTTTGTAAGATGATCACGTGAGCGCTGGATGATACAGGGATGGGTTCGGTAAATCCTTGTACTAGACCCAAGAAGGCATATTTCAATAGTGTAAAGATATCATTCATAATGCAGTAGGCACCTCATTAACTTTTATAGTGGAGAAACAGCAGATAATTTGAAAAAAAATACGCTTTATATCATAATAGAATATAGAACCAACAATTTCAAATATGAGGAATGAAGGAGCACGAGATGGTACTAAATTTATTTTTGGTTGCGTTATTAATTGTTCTTACGGCTTTTTTTGTCGCTACGGAGTTCGCTATTATTAAGCTTCGCCCTAGTAGAGTGGATCAAATGGTGATGGAAGGTAAAAGGAATGCATTGGCTGTTCATAAAGTTACTAATAATTTGGATGGCTATTTATCAGCCTGCCAATTGGGTATTACAATCACTGCTCTAGGTCTTGGTTGGTTGGGTGAACCGACAGTAGAGAAGATACTATTCCCCCTGTTCGAACAACTTGGCATTGGTGAGAGCACAGGGCATATACTTTCATTTATTATTGCATTTGTCTTCATAACCTTCCTTCATGTTGTGTTAGGTGAACTTGCACCAAAGACGCTTGCGATTCAAAAAGCAGAACAAATTGCAGTCCTTACGGCACCTCTCATTATTATATTCAATAAAATCATGTATCCTTTTATATGGGTACTAAATGGTTCAGCGAATGCGCTTGTAAGAATGATGGGAATTATGCCTGCAAGTGAACATGACGAAGCCCACTCTGAGGAAGAGATTCAAATCATTCTTACCGAGAGTTTTGAAAGTGGGAAAATCAACAAAACGGAATATGGCTATGTTAGCCGGATTTTTGCTTTTGATGATTTGCTAGCTAGGGAAATTATGGTACCACGTACAGATATGATTTGCTTAGATGTAAATCAGACACTAGAAGAGAATATCGCTATTGTCAAAACGGAACAATATACTCGCTTTTTAGTCACTGAGGGAAGTAAAGATGATATTATTGGCTTCATAAATACCAAAAAGTTTTTCATGAACTATGATAATAACCCTGCATTTGACTTTATGTCACTGATTCAACCGGTGCTTACAGTTCCGGAGGGGTTACCTGTAAAGACACTTCTGTTAAAGATGCAAGAGGCGCATGTACACATTGCGTTATTGTTAGATGAGTATGGTGGAACAGCTGGCTTAGTTACGATTGAAGATATTTTAGAGGAAATCGTTGGTGAGATACGAGACGAATTTGATGCAGATGAGATCATGCCAATCGAAGTATTAGACGAAAGTCATTATTTAGTTGAAGGAAATACGGCTATTGGTGATATTAATCTTGAACTTGGAGTAAACATTGAACATGAGAATATTGATTCTATTGGAGGCTGGTTATATAGTCGACAACCGGATCTTTCTGAAGGAATTGAGTTTCATTATGGAGAGTTAACCTTTATTATTCGTGAAAAGGACAAATACCGTATTCGCAAAATCGAGATTATCCGTAGGGATCCAGATTTAACAGCAGTCGATCAATAATTACATCAATGGGATATCACAGGGTGACTACTTAGGTCACCCTGTTTGTTTATTGTAGTAGCCTGTTTGAATTTATGATTAAGGGTTACTTCTTTTTCTACTACGAATCCAAAAGAATAGTGCCACAACAAGAGCTAAGGCGATGACTATATAAACGATATTGGAATATGCATCCATAAACTCAATGAATTTACCCCAATTATTACCGATGGTTGCGCCCACTACGACAAGAATAATATTCCATATTATAGTACCGAACATAGTATATAGAAGGAAGAGCCCGAATTTCATTTTTGCCATACCTGCTGGGATGGAGATAAGACTACGAACCAGTGGGATCATCCGACAAAAGAACACGGTCCAGTAACCGTAGCGCTCGAACCAAGCGTCAGCTTTTCGAAGATCCTCTTTTTTCACACGAAGGAATCGTCCCCAACGATCGATCATCATTTCCAGCCTGTCTACATTGATCAGATAACCCAATCCATATAAAGTAACTGCGCCGATAATAGATCCAAGTGTTGCTACCACGATGACGCCTGTAACTGTTAAATTCGTATAGGTGGTCATAAATCCACCGAAAGTAAGAATAACTTCTGAAGGGATTGGAGGGAATATATTTTCCAACGTAATAAGCAAGAAAATCCCCCAATAACCAAATTGCTCCATGACACTTGTAATCCAATTTTCCAATTTACATATCCTCCAAATAAATCATTCTATCGATGAATATAGGGTTGATCCTAATTCTCTTATGTAGTGCATTGCTGTAAATAGTATAACTGAAAAATCTTTCAACATACAATAATTGAAGCCTTAGGGGGCATCTACAACGATCACGTTGAGAATGGAATGTTGAGTGAATTGTGTTTATTTCATATGCGTGATATAATAAAATGTTAGCACATGTTATGTAACTTGATTATTATTGTGATACGAATTGATGGAGGTAAACAATATAGTGGAGCGTTATCCTTTTGTGCATGATCCATCCAAGCCATTTATTCAACAAGTGGGGGATTGGGTGGCAGATGTATTCTATGAATTATTACCAACAGCGGGCTTTGAAGTGCGCGATGAGCAGATATATATGGCATTTCAGTTAGAGCGTGCTTTTCAAGAGAAGAAGGCTATCTTTGCTGAAGCAGGCGTAGGGACAGGAAAGACACTAGTATATTTGTTATATGCGATTTGTTATGCCCGATATACACGTAAACCCGCTATTATTGCTTGTGCGGATGAGTCGTTGATCGAGCAATTAGTCAAGCCAGAAGGAGATATCGCCAAGCTAACACAATATTTAAGCATAGCGATAGATGCGCGTCTGGGCAAATCACCAGATCAGTATGTATGTCTTGTAAAGCTAGATGAAGCAAGACTGAATGAGGATGGAGGGGCACAGTGGGAAGATCTATATGAGAATCTACCTGAATTCGTCCATAGCCCACAGCCCATGCAGAAATTCTACGCCTATGGCGATCGTAAGAACTATCCACATCTGAACGATGAACAATGGCACAAGATTAACTGGGATAGCTTCCAGGACTGCTTCACGTGTGATATGAGACATCGTTGTGGACAGACACTTTCTAGGGAATATTATCGCCATTCCTCGGACTTAGTCATCTGTTCTCATGATTATTATATGGAACATGTATGGACATTCGAAGGAAGAAAGCGCGAGGGACAACTGCCGCTTTTACCAGATCATTGCGCGGTTGTATTCGATGAAGGACATTTGCTAGAGTCTGCTGCTATGAAGGCACTTGGATATAAGATGAAGCATGTCGTATTTGAGGAGATCATTACGCGCTTGCTCCAGGGACAGATACGTGAGAGTCTTGCAGTTCTAATCGATGAAGCAACGGATCAGTCGGAACTGATGTTTCAACTGTTAGACCAACATAGTGAGAGTATTCCTGGTTCTGACCGCAAACAAATTCACCTGAACGAACCATTGCTAAAGGCAGTTCACCATTTCCGTAGTATCTTGACAGCCATTGAAGATGAACTTGTATTCGAGAGTGAACTATACACCTTGGATGACTATCAATTACGGATTGTTGAAGAGCACATTGAAATGTTACAGAAAGCCTTAGGCTTATTTGAGAATTCTCAAGCTCTGATCTGTTGGGTGACGGATAGTGAAGATGGCTTAACGTTATCGATCATGCCTAAGACGGTCAAGGAGGTTCTACAGGAACGCGTATTTAATGTGAATATGCCGATCGTGTTCTCATCAGCTACATTATCTGTGGATGGATCGTTTCAGTATGTTTCTGATAGTCTGGGGTTAGAACAGTATTTGTCGTTCTCAGTAAATTCACCATATGATTATCCGAATCAGATGCAAGCTTTTGCACCTAAGCAGGGCTTCCAAGGGACCTTTCATGACAAGATGGAGATTGCAGCTGAATTGTTGGAACGTACGAATGGAAGGGCGCTCATACTGTTTCGAACACAGGAGGAACTACAGCAGTTCAAAGAACTCATTATACTGGATAAACGTTGTGCGGACATGCCATTTTACTATGAAGGAGATCAGGAGATCAGTTATTTAATCTCTGCTTTTCAGAGTAACGAAGCAAGCGTGTTATGTGCAGTTAGTCTGTGGGAAGGACTGGATGTTCCGGGGCCAGCCTTGTCGAATGTGATCATATGGTCGCTTCCATTCCCTCCTAGTGATCCCGTGTTCATGGCGAAACGTAACGCATCATCTGCCCCTTTTGACGAGGTCGATCTGCCGCATATGTTGTTGCGTCTAAGACAAGGTATGGGAAGGTTGATAAGGTCGCGAGGAGATCGGGGAATAGTATCTATTCTATGCAATGATTTACAAGAGGTATCTTCTGTGCGAGAACATGTTCAGTCTATTATGCCAGAAGGCGTTGAACTGCAAGAGGTGTTATAGTACGAACATAAATCTCATATTTAAAAAGGCCTTCATCCACCGATTCTGATGGATGAGGGCCTCTTTCTTTGCTGTTACAATCACAAATCGAATATTACATCTGAGCGGAAAAGAATACAAATGCGATAATCAGAATAGTGATAATAAAACCATAGAGTGCCGTACCAATAATACCGCATACCAGTCCAGCTATGGATAGGCCCCGTCCTTGCTCTTGCTTATATTTAAGTTCTTTAAATGAGAGGCTTGCAAAGATAATGGCGACGATGCCTATAAGAAATCCAAGATACGGAATAACGATGGCTAATATTCCTAGCACAAGTGCGGTGATGGATTTACCATTTGTCTTGGGTGGGATCATATGTGGTGGGTAATTATGATAAGGTCCTTGCAAATCATCGGTCAAGTCGTTCATGAAACATATCCTCCTTGTATTGCATTCATTAAGGTCTAATTATATCGGAGAGTTCCTATTATTACCACTGTAACCTAATCAGGGTTGTCCCACAGTTGCGCGTCTTTTAATCATGGAGACTAGGGATAGCGCGCTGTAACTCAGTCGTCTTTCGGAACATGAAATAATATAGTCCAGCTGCTGTAACGTATAGAGCACCTGTAATGCTGAAGGTGATGGCGTAGCCCCAGTAGTAATCATATCTTGTAATCAAAAAGGATTGAACAGGACCCATGAACGCCCAGCCCAACATAAAGGCAGTCTGTGTGACGGAGTTAGCAAGCCCACGCTTTGAATCCGATACCCGATCGATTAAGACGGTAGAATGAATGGGATTAGCGGCATTCATCAGAGCTTGTCTAAATAAGAAAGTGATCGCTGCAATGGATAGTATATTCGTGAATCCCGTGATTAAAAGGAATGGCAAAGACAGCAATTGGAAACAGACTACAGCTCTGACAGAGCCGATCTTTGCAGCTAAAGATGGACCGATAAGAATGGAAATTATTGTTACAATCTGTCCTAGTGAGATCAATACCCCCACGGTACTTAGGGATACAGAGAAGCGGTTGGTGAAGTACAGATTCAAGTAAGGAATAACAAGTCCTGAGCCAATACCGATGATGAGTTGAACAACTGCGAACTGACCAATGGAAATATAGTCTTGTCGTGAGCTAGTTCCAGTCGAATTCTGTTCGGTAGGTAGAGGCTTAAATTCCTTAGGAGTAGTGACACTTTTGGAAGGTTCAACAATAAACAGTAACGGGATAAAGGCAATAAAGGTCGTTATACCCCCAGCGGTTAGAACCACTTGTAGACTGGAAATATGGCTAATTCCAAAGGATTGCAGGACATCCGCGATCATGCCACCACCCATGCTCCCAAGTATCTGTGAAGCTAGAACAAGGGAAGAGTAATAACTGAATACGCGTAAGCGTTGGTGCACTGGAATACTTTCAGCTAGAAATGGAATAGCGAGCACTTGAAATATGGAGACGAACAACCCGGACACGATAGCAAAACTTAGCAAGCTTAGTTCAGAATCAAATAGCGATCTACCGATAAAAGCCAATCCACTGAACATCGCACCCCAAATGAGTAATCGCTTGCGACTTGTTCGGTCCCCTAGCAGACCTACGGGTATGAACATGATGGCAGTAGCTAACGATTGAACACTGATAATCTTTCCATTCATAGCATCACTATAGCCAAGCCCTTGTATAAATAGATTATATAGGACGGAGAAAATACCGCCCCCAATCTGGAATAATATATTGGCTAGGAAGAATAGCTTAATGTTTAGGGATAATTCATTCCACCCCTTGACGACTTGGTGCAAATACCTCATGATGTATTTATTTCCTCCCAATGATTAAGAATTAACCTACTTATTCTAACAGTTTTTCGTGCAGTTGTCGGTTTGAATATTAATCCAAGTATGGTTATGCGATTATAACAAATAGATGTTGCATAATTATGCAATCTAATGTAAGGTATATACATGCATTAAAAACAACCACATATTATGAATCTGGGTGCTCTTGTTTATACGACTTGAGCTTAATAGGGAAGTCCGGTGTAATTCCGGTGCGGTCCCGCCACTGTAACAGAGGAGTCGCTGCGAATGAGCCACTGATCTTAGGATCGGGAAGGTGAGCAGAGTGACGATGATTCTGAAGTCAGGAGACCTGCCTGTTTCATTTCACAGCGTACCTACGGAAGATAGGGAAGTGTTAAAGGACTGCCACCCAGATTGGTTTATTCTAGGGCATCTTTATCCTTCTAATTAGGATGTAGATGTTCTTTTTGATATACAGATTTATATTAGAAATAATGGGGAGAAGTGATCTGCACATGGTAAAAGTAAAAAGTAGTAATCTAGGTTATCCACGTATTGGGGCAAACAGAGAGTGGAAGAAGGCACTGGAGGCCTATTGGGCAGGAAAGCTTGATGATACGCAATTGTTGAGTCAATTGGAGACGATTCGTCTAGATCATTTGAAGCTACAGCAAGATAAAGGAATTAATCTGATTCCTGTAAATGACTTTTCTTATTACGATCATATACTAGATGCAACGGCGATGTTTGGCCTTGTACCAGAGCGTTTTCAATATGAAGGTGGTGTTGTTCCGTTCTCTACATACTATGCTATGGCTAGAGGAGATAAGGAAGCGGCAGCTTGTGAGATGACGAAATGGTTCAATACGAATTATCATTACATTGTGCCAGAATTAAATGGTGCACAGCCAGTACTAACAGAGAACAAACCGCTCAAAGCCTATCAAGAAGCGAAACAGAAGTTGGGTATTGAAGGGAAGCCCGTATTCGTTGGATTGTACACGTATCTGAAGCTATCCAAAGGTTACGAAGAGCATCAACTGGATGATCTGATTGAGCAGTTCTTACCAATCTATAAACAAATTGTACAGGAACTTGCACAAGAAGGTGTGCAATGGGTACAGATCGATGAGCCCATACTGGTGACTTCTATTACGCAAGAAGATATCGTACGAATCCAGCGTATCTATACAGCATTGCATGAAGCAGCACCACAATTGAATATTATGTTGCAGACCTATTTCGAAGCGGTAAGTTACTATGAAGAGATTGTGTCCCTTCCTGTGCAAGGGATTGGTCTAGATTTTGTTCACGGTCTAGAACAGAATGTGCAGTCGATTCAGAAGTTCGGATTCCCAGAAGGCAAGACATTGGGTGCGGGTCTGATTGACGGACGCAACATTTGGCGTTCTAATCTATCATCTCCGACGGAAGTGCTTGAGAAGCTCTCAGCATTCATCCCTTACGAGCGCATTGTCGTGCAACCGTCATGTAGCTTACTTCATGTACCGGTGACGACGAAACCAGAGACTAATCTAGATCCTGTGTTAAAAAATGCTCTAGCTTATGCGGATGAGAAGTTAGACGAGATCATTCTTCTAGCTCAGCTAGCTTCGGGTGCTCAGGCGTCTGTTGAAGCGAAGCTACAAGAAGGTCAACAAGCAGTTGAAGCATTAAATGCTTCGGCTTCGAGAAACCGCGTTCATGTTCGCGAAGCTGCTTCCCATATAGATGCACAACCATCTACTAGAAAGAGTGCATTTGATCAACGTCATATTAGTCAACAAGAAAAGTGGCAACTACCGTTCTTGCCGACAACAACGATTGGAAGCTTCCCGCAATCTGCAGAGATTAGAAAAGCGCGTCAGCAATTCCGCAAAGGAGAATGGAGTGCTGAGCAGTATGAGAAGTTCATCCAAGATCAGATTCAAATCTGGGTTAAGCTGCAAGAGGAGATCGGGATAGACGTATTAGTACACGGTGAATTCGAGAGAACGGATATGGTTGAATTCTTCGGAGAGAAATTAAATGGGTTCGCATTTACTTTGAACGGTTGGGTGCAATCCTACGGATCACGTTGTGTGAAACCACCAGTTATCTTTGGAGATGTGGAATTTATTGCTCCAATGACGGTCAAAGAAAGTGTGTACGCACAGTCATTAACTGATAAGCCGATGAAAGGAATGTTAACGGGTCCATTGACGATATTGAACTGGTCATTTGTACGCGATGATCTACCTCGAAATGAAGTGGCTTTCCAGATTGCGTTGGCACTACGTGAAGAAGTAGAAGCGTTAGAAAAGGCTGGAATTGAAATGATTCAAGTTGATGAGCCTGCACTTCGTGAAGGACTACCATTGAAGAAAGAAAAATGGGATAAGTATCTCGAGGATTCCATTCTTGCATTCCGTATATCTACCTCTACGGTAAAAGATACGACGCAAATTCATACACATATGTGTTATTGCGAATTCCATGAGATGATTGATGCGATTAGAGCATTGGATGCTGACGTCATCTCCATCGAAACTTCACGTAGTCATGGGGAACTTATCCATACCTTTGAAGAATCTACGTATGAACTAGGCATTGGATTGGGCGTATATGATATTCATAGCCCGAGAGTCCCTCCTGTTGAAGAAATGGTAACGATGATCGATCGTGCGTTACAAGTATTGGATCCAACATTGTTCTGGATTAATCCAGACTGTGGGTTGAAGACTCGTGGCGTAGAAGAGACGGTAGAATCACTGAAGCATATGGTGCAAGCGACTGTAATTGCAAGAGAAGCAAGAAGTGTAACGAAGTAAATCGAATAAATTATAACAATGGACTTCTCTGTTCGATGGAGGAGTCCATTGTTTTTATATAAATCTACATACAGGTTATGGGATAGAAAATATAATGGGGAGGACGAGTTAATGATATTCGTTTTCTTAATCCCTGAATGTTATACTGAAAATTAAGCCAACCATCAGGGGAAGGAAGATTAGAAATGGATCAGCAATTACAGATAGAACAGCTTAAACAATTCAGGTATGATATTACCTTATTCATGCTTACTTACAAATTTGCACTAGAAGAGATAGAGACGAAGGTTAATATATTGAAGGAAGAATTTGAGACCTTACATGATTATAGTCCTATTGAACATACTAATTCACGTCTGAAGTCACCAGAAAGTATTATGAATAAAATGTTTCGTAAGAGTAACGATATGAGCTTCACCAGTATAAAGGATAATATTAAAGATATTGCTGGCCTAAGAATTACCTGTTCATTTATTTCAGACATCTATCGAGTGAGTGAAATGCTTCAGAAACAGAAGGATATTACGACACTTGAAGTGAAGGACTATATTAAGAACCCCAAATTAAATGGTTATCGAAGTCTTCATCTATTGGTTGAGGTTCCTGTGTTTATGTCTGATCGTGAGGAAAATGTCTGTGTAGAGGTTCAGATTCGTACGATTGCCATGGACTTCTGGGCTAGTCTAGAGCATAAGATCTTCTACAAATATGACAAGTCCGTACCAGAGAGGCTCCTCATGGAGTTGAAGAATGCGGCAGAATCAGCTAATGCCTTAGATTTACAGATGGAAAGGCTTCACCATGAGATCCAAGAGATTAAAGATGCGGATCCAAAAGGTTCTTTAGCTGAACTTAGTCAATTTATGATTAATAACCAACAGTTTACAATTCCCTTAAACCTACAGAAACTTCTAAAAGAAGGTTTTGAGTAAATAACAGAAACAAGGCTTCGCCCGTTCCGTTAATGGAAGGCGAAGCCTTGTTTCTGTGTTATCAGATCAAGCAGTAAGATGATCTACTTTTCTGTGATTTTAATTTCTTTAATCTGAATCGTCTCAGTTGGTGTGCTCATCTCGCCGGATGGACCAACAGCGACTGGTGTAGCTGCAATATCTTTTACTACATCCATGCCATTCGTGATTTTACCAAAGATGGTGTAGTTCGGTTGATTATCTAGTAATCTACTATCTTCCCCTGTACAGATGAAGAATTGGCTACCATTTGTATTAGGACCTGCATTAGCCATAGCGACGATACCTGGCTCATACTTATGGGTAGTTTTTTCATCTTCGAATTGATACCCAGGGCCACCGGCTCCACTACCCGTTGGGTCACCACCCTGGATCATGAAGGATTCCATAATACGATGGAAAATAACATCATCATAAAATCCTTGTTTAGCTAAGAACACGAAGTTGTTGACCGTGATTGGTGCGTCTTTTGCGAATAGTTCTATGGTGAAGGTACCTTTTGACGTTGTCATCTCAGCTTCATAAGATTTAGCACTGTCAATCTCCATAGCTGGAGGGTTCTCCCAACTCTTCTTGCTGGCATCTTCTGCTGGCTGAGTAGGTGGTGTCTCTTCTGCTGGTTGGTTCGTTGGAGCTTGTTCTGTCGGTTGATTGGCAGGTGAATCCTTAGCCTGTTCATTATTGTTACCGCATCCTGCAAGTAAGAGTGCAGCTGTAATCATGGTGATGATAGGCATGTGTACATACTTCTTGTTCATAATACTTGTCCCACTCCTTCTTTGGTCCATCTTCTTTGTCTTGTTTCATCATATCTAACATTCACACGAAAATCTAGTTTTGCTCTTATAACTGAGTTTGTAGGATATCAACGAATTGTTCTAGGAACTGTTGTTCTTCGCTATTAAATCGGCTTCTCAATGGACTGTCTATATCTAACACACCGTAAAGTTCACCGTTCTTTATGATGGGAACTACAATCTCACTATTGGATGCGGCGTCGCAAGCGATATGACCTGGGAAGTCGTGTACACTATCGACTAGGAGTGTCTTACGTTCCGAAGCAGCAGTTCCACATACGCCACGAGCTAAGGGGATACGGATGCAGGCAGGCAGACCTTGGAATGGACCAAGAACAAGCTCTTTGCCATCATAGAGATAGAATCCAACCCAATTGATATCCTCCATAAAGGAGTTGAGTAGGGCAGAAGCGTTAGCTAGGTTGGCAATGGCATTAGGTTCGTCATGAATAAGAGCCTTAAGTTGGTCTAATACAGTGTTGAATTTATCTTCTGATTTACCCTCGTAGGTTATAGCTTGAAACATCAGACATCACCTTTCTTTACTCATTGTTTGATTATGATTTAGTACGTAGTGGAAGCCAGTTCAATACGCTCTGTATTTTGGCATCCCAATAACGCCATTCATGTGTACCGGGTTCTTCCTCATAAGTCAGGTCAAGATTGGTAAGAGCACATGCTCGTCTAAAAGTTTGATTGTCCTCGTATAGAAAATCTTCCGTTCCACAACATTGATACAGAAGTGGCTTAGTACCTTCTGATCTCTCATATTGTTGAAGTAACCACAGAAGGTCATTATCTGTCTCACAGATACTGTCATTACCGAAGATCTGGTTATAGATCGTGGGATGATTCTGTTGCAATTTCAGATTGTTCAAATCAAGTGCGCCTGACAAACTGGCTGCAGCAGCATATTGATCAGGTCTACGTAATGCTAGCTTCATTGCACCATATCCACCCATGGATAGACCAGCCACGAAATTATCTTCTCTTTCAGCTGAGAGCGGGAAGAATGATCGGGCAATCTCGGGTAGTTCTTCATTTAAAAATGTCCAATATCGATTTCCATGAACCATATCGGTGTAGAAGCTAAGATCGACCCTTGGCATAATGACTGCTAGTCCAAGCTCAGATACATATCGTTCAATAGAAGTGCGACGTACCCAGGTCGAATCGTCATCGCTCATGCCGTGTAACAAGTATAGAGTAGGATGCTTACCGCCCAGTGTCGTGCTGTTCATCCCTATTTGGGTTTTTGTCTGCTGGGGCAGAATAACCGTCATAGAAGTGCTTAAACCTAGGACTTCAGAATAGAAATTGCATTGGATTAGAGCCATAATCAATATCCCCTTTCATAACATAATTATTCTATTATTATATAATAGTCTATTAAATGGGAGCGTCAAGAAGTTTGTGTAAATGAAAATATACCTCTCTTGTAAAAGTTG
>NZ_JBITNB010000013.1:0-74769 GCF_054373195.1 Paenibacillus sp. CMAA1364
GTACGTCCAGTTCTCAATCTTTCCGATATTATTCTTCCAAGCTTTGCTCTTTTCTATATGATAGCTGCCGTATTTCACTACGGCTTGAATTTCTTCCTTTTCCAGATAAGCGTAGTTTTCTTCACTACCATATCCTGCATCTGCAATGACGGTTCGTGGGTGTTTGCCAAGCATCTGTCTAGCTTTTTCCATGTACGTTTCTAAACAGCGAGTATCGGTAGGCCTTGGGTGTAGACTGTAGGCCAAAATAAACTGGTTTTCGGTCCCGATCTGTACATTGTAGCCCGGTTTGAGTTGGCCATTTCGCATGTGGTCTTCTTTCATCCGCATGAAGTTGCATCCGGATCGGTCTTGCTGAAGCTGTTCCGATCACCCAGCAGTGATTGGTATTGTTCGTACTTCAGTAACCTGGGTAGGCTGCGTTAAAGATCGTATCGTCCAGCCGGTTTACGACTGCATTGACGAGACGAACGAGGTGATTCTCTGGAATGTCTTCTTCTATATCCATTGGCAGGAAAAGTTGGTCCATGGTATATTGAATGTACAAAGAAATCGCTCCTTTGGAATGGTTGGTCGTACTTCCATTTTACCAAAAGAGCGATTTTTTTGTGTTGTTTTTGGTTGAAAAGTTGCAGAAGTCTGCTTAAAGTAGCGCAGAGGACGGAACGATTTCGTAAAAGCGATAGCGGTCGCCTTGGTCTCCGAATTTCAACCGCTGAGCGGTTTCAATCCAGAAATTTGGAGACCACAGCGATTGGAGAAACGGTCCGTTCGCGTAAGCGACCTCTCAGACAAATAACTCTCCCCATACAAAAAAGGGGCCCCCTAGCCATTTTCATGACTTATGGGACAGCCCCTCTTCATTCATTCATTAGAGATTACTGTAACTTATACTTGTGCTGCATCTAAATCTATTTTGCTATTATTATATATTTTAGGATCATTCTCATTTAATATTTTGCTGGAGATGAGACCTGACGTCATGGAGTCATTTACATTCAGTGCTGTACGTCCCATATCAATTAATGGCTCAACAGAGATCAGTAGACCTGCCAATGCAACGGGCAATCCCATTGTAGATAATACAATCAATGATGCAAAGGTAGCTCCGCCACCAACACCTGCAACACCGAAGGAACTAATCATAACGACTAGAATCAATTTCAGAATAAAGCTCCAGCTTGTTGGATCTATCCCTACGGTTGGTGCAATCATGACAGCCAACATCGCAGGATATATTCCGGCACATCCGTTCTGACCTATCGTAGCCCCAAAAGTAGCAGACAGATTCGCAATTCCTTGCGAAACACCAAGTTTTCTCGTCTGTGTCTCTACATTCAATGGAATGGTAGCTGCACTAGAGCGTGAAGTAAATGCGAACGTCAGCGTAGGTAGTACCTTTCTTAGATAGACTAGCGGATTGAAACCAAACAACGTAATTAATATTAAATGAATAACAAACATCACAGCCAATGCAACATAAGAAGCAATAACGAAGTTAATTAGCTTTAATATCTCTTCAACATGTGTCGTAGCAACAGTCTTGGTAATCAATGCTAATATACCATATGGTGTTAACCTTAATACCAACGTAACCATTCGCATGACAACTGCATATATCGCTTCAATCAGATCACGGAAGATCTGTGCTTGTTTAGGCTTCTTGCGATCTACTCCCAGAACAGCAACTCCAATAAAGGCTGCGAAGATAACAACGGCAAGCGTAGACGAACTACGAGCTCCTGTCATATCTAAAAATGGATTCTTGGGAATGAATTCAAGCATTTGTTGTGGAATCGATTTATCTTCGACTGTACCCAGTCTCTCCTCCAATTTCAAACCTTGTGCGATTTCTCGATCACCACTCTGAATATCAATCGCTTTTAGATCAAAGCCAACCGTAGTGATAATACCCACACCTGCAGCAATCGCAGTAGTAATCAGAAGTACTGCAATGATGGAGAAACTCATCTTCCCAAGATTCTTAACACCATTCAAATTCATAATAGCCGAAATGATCGATACCATGATTAAGGGAATCACGATCATTTGAAGTAATCCTACATAACCGTAACCTACCAAGTTAAACCATTCGACAGACTTACCTATGATTTTTGAATCCGGTTCAAAAAAGAATTGCAATACAACCCCAAATACGATCCCTAACCCTAATCCAGTAAAGACACGCTTCGTGAAAGAAATCCGTTTCTTCTGCATCCAGATTAATAATCCAATCAGTACCAACATAGCGACAATGTTCAAAATAATCCAAGCATTTTCCATTATGTAATCCTCCCCTAAATAAAATATATGACTAAATAAATATGAATAATATTTTGATATTTCATATCATAGCACATACCCTAGTATTTGGGTAGGATTAATTAAACAACTTATCTTTAGTATTTCTAATGCCCATAAAATCGTAGATTTGTTTCATATCAAGATGGCTGCGAACTACTTCAGCGACTCGATCGAATTCCTGTTCTTTAAGTTCATTAGTAGTATATGTCTGACTTATAGGGTTCAATCCTTTTTGCACACGAATACCGTCAAGCCAAGCCCTCCGAAAGCTATCGTTATGAAATACGCCATGAAGATAAGTTCCCCACGTGCATCCATCATCCGTCCCCCAACCTTCGTGTACAAGATTGCCTGTCTTTTGCTCCAGTTGAAACAGTGGTCCCACATTGTTCATGTCTAAGCATTCTGTGATGCCCATATGAATTTCATAACCTTCAATCGGAACAGCGTCCTGATTCGTCTCAAGATGAAGTGGATGAGTGGATGCTAGTCCCCCCTTCACCCTTACCGTTATTTTATCTTTCAAAAATGTCGTCTTGACTGGAAGATAGCCCAGACCTGTCGCACTTCGGGGTTCGCCACTCTCCACGGCAAAAGGATCAATCAGCAATTCTCCTAGCATTTGATATCCTCCACAGATACCAACGAGTTGCTGTGTTCCAGAATCCATAGCATCTGCAATGAATTGTTCAAACTCCTGCAGCTGAAGGTAGTTCAAATCCCCAATAGTATCCTTTGTTCCAGGTAGAATAATAACATCAGGTGAACCTAGCTCTGCAACTGTCTTCACATATCGGAGCGTTACATCTTTCTCCTCGCGCAGAGGATCAAAATCCGTAAAGTTAGAAATTCTCGGGAATTGAATGACAGCAATATCGATCTCACGTTGTCCCGCTACTTTTTGACGCAACGCATCTAACACGACAGAATCTTCCGCTTCAATCTTCATCTCCTCGATATAAGGTAACACTCCAAGCACTGGAATACCTGTACGCTCAGTCAACCAACGCAATCCTGGCTCAAGCAATGAAATATCGCCTCGAAATTTATTAATAATGAAACCCTTTACTCTTTGTCGCTCATGGGGTTCAAGTAGTTCGAGCGTTCCAACGATAAATGCAAATACCCCGCCTCGATCAATATCTGCAATTAACAATACTGGAGCATCTGCCCAACCCGCTACATTCATATTAACGATGTCATTGCTCTTTAGATTTATTTCTGCTGGGCTTCCAGCGCCCTCCATCAATACGATATCATACTCCCCACGCAACCTATTCAGCGCATCCATCACGATATTCTTTGCCGTTGGCAAGAACAGACTGCGATAATCAGATGCACTCATATGTTGATAAGGTTCACCGTGCACAATAATCTGCGAGAACATATCCTTCACTGGCTTAATAAGGATTGGATTCATATCCGTTGTAGCTTTAATACCAGAAGCTTCAGCCTGAACACCCTGTGCACGTCCGATCTCTTTCCCATCTTCTGTAACATAAGAATTTAGAGCCATATTTTGCGACTTAAAGGGCGCTGTGCGGTATCCATCTTGTGTAAGAATACGGCATAAAGCGGTGGTAATCACACTCTTACCCACGTCTGACGCAGTCCCCTGTAACATCAGTATGGGTCGCTGTAACCCTTTATTCAGCTGATTAGCCTCAGGTTGATCCATCCTCTTGTCCCCTCTCATATGACATGATGCAATAGCACTAGCATAAGTAATGCTACTACTTCAAGGAACTCATTAAGAGCCCCATAGGTATCTCCTGTTAATCCCTCTAAAGTAGCATTCAATCTTCGTGCCATCCAAGTTCCTGCTATCCACGTGACAAGTGGAATCGTAATCAATCCTATTATAGCTATCAGCCATGCACCGCTATTCATATTTATAAGTGGTGCTATCGATGCCGCTAATACGGATAAGAACATTGCCAATAATAATGTGGCGACGATATGACCTGTATCAAGACCATTAAATTTTCCAGCTAAGCCATTGTTACCACGCGCTGTAGGCCATGATGACATCGCATGAACCATGAACCAGCGACTCCAAATCAACGGAAGGAGTAAAAGACCCGAGTAGTCGACACCCTCATCTAATAGCGAATATATTAAAGAGAATTTCAGCAGAAGTAACAGTACGCACGCTAACACGCCCATCGCTCCTACACGACTATCCTTCATAATATCCAACATCTGTTCACGCGAGCGGTAACTCAAGATACCATCCGCTGTATCCATCCATCCATCTAAATGTAACCCTCCCGTTAGTCCGATCCATAGGATTAGAGTTAGAACTGCAGCAGGTAGAGAGGGTAGAACGTAAGAGAACCCCATCGCACTTACCCATACTACCAATCCAATAGCAGCACCCACCAACGGGTAGAATCTCACACTTTGACGAAAAAGTGCTGGTGAATATTCTAGATTCGCCTTCACAGGAAATCGAGATAGAAATTGAAATGCGGCTGCAGCAGCTTCTCCCCATTTCGTCATAGTTTATACTCCCTACCTTTCAACTCCATCGGAATACCTGCCGTTACTAGGAACACCTGAGAACAGATTCTTGCGATTGCCTGATTTAGGATTCCTGCTAAATCGCGGTACATTCTTCCCAATGGATATTCTGGTACAATGCCATTCCCAACCTCATTGGTTACCATGATCAAATGACCTGGATACTGCTGCACTTGATCTATAAGAAGATCAATTTCAGTCTGAACTTGCTCAATGGCATCATCCTTACCTTCAACTAACAATAGAACATTAGATAACCATAGCGTCAAACAATCTATCATCACTGTTGGGGGTAAAACATTATTTACCAGACTACTTATCCGCCAATCTTCTAATAGCTTACTTAACTTGAAAGATTCTTCGCGTGTGATCCAAGGATAATTCGCTTGATCGCGCTGAAGCTTATGAAGAGCTATGCGTTCTCTCATCTCATCATCGAAAGCTTGTGCTGTTGCCACATATATAGCTTCCTGTGAGATTGACATACATAACTTCTCAGCAAAGCTACTCTTCCCGCTCCTTGCCCCGCCTGTAACAAGTGTGATCATTTCGCTCTTTCCTTGGATTCACTGGATACGCCTGCACTCTCAAACGTCGCCATTTCATTCACAATACGACATGCCGCATCAAGTAGATGTAGACACAGAACGCCTCCTGTACCTTCACCTATACGCATATCCAAATCCAACATTGGACGAAGCTGTAGCTCTTGCAACACTAATCGATGGGCTTGTTCATGCGAAGCATGCGACACAATCATGTAATCTGCTGACATGGGACAAATCGCCTTGGCAAGTAGCGCAGCAGCACTCGAAATAAAACCATCAATAATAACCGGACAACCGTTTACTGCCGCCCCAAGAATGACGCCTACTAACCCTCCAATTTCGAGTCCACCAACCTTAGCAAGAACATCAATAGGATCAAGGGGATTAGGCGCGTTTACCTTCAATGCCTGCTCTACAACGCTTACTTTATGCAATAAACGGGAATCATCAATTCCAGTTCCCCTGCCAACGGCATCTCTAACGGAGATATTCGTCAATGCGCTGGTTATCGCGGAGCTAGCCGTCGTGTTGCCAATACCCATCTCCCCGGTCACAAAAAGTTGCACGCCACGCTCAACAGCATCTTTAACTACTTCAACACCCACCAAGATGGACGCTATCGCTTCCTCATATGTCATAGCTGGCCCTTGTGCCATGTTCGCTGTACCATAGCGGATTTTATGTGATAACAAGTTAGGATGCGACAATTCACTATTCACACCAATATCTACACAGACCACTTCTGCAGCTGCTTGTCTTGCAAGGACGTTAACCGCTGCCCCACCTGCAAGGAAATTATGAATCATTTGAGGCGTAACTTCTTGCGGGAATGCACTCACACCCTCTTCACACACACCATGGTCTCCCGCCATGATAATAACTTCTCTCTTCTGAAAAGTAGGCTTAACAACGCCTGTTATCCCTGCTAGTTGTATTGCTACAGAAGCTAACTTCCCTAGACTACCCGGTGGTACCGTAAGGTTATTGATATGTAATTTAGCCTCATTCATCGCAACTTGATCAAGTTCTTTAATTTCACCGATCTGCTTCATCATACTTATACTCATTGGTAATCTCCTCCTAATTTATAGCGATCTATTATTTATTTAGTAGCGTGATAGAAGTATCTGTGGCAAACCACTAACTGGATGCTTCACAACCACTGGATCCACTCCGTATACACTTCGGATATTATCCTCTGTAATCATTTCTTCGGGTGTTCCCATTCCAACAACTTCTCCCGCTTGTAACACTACGATCTTATCGCAGAATTGTGCAGCTAAATTCAAATCATGTAGCACGGAGACAACCGTAATTCCTGTATCTTTACGCCAAGTGGCAACCATTTCCATGAATTGTAGCTGATAGTAAATATCCAAATACGTGGTTGGTTCATCCAGCAATAGAATGCATGGCTCTTGTGCCATCACTTTACCTAATGCGACACGCTGTCTTTGTCCACCACTAAGTTCATCCACAAGACGATCACTAAGATCAATCAACTGTAATCTGTCCATAATACGATCTATCATTGTTGTGGCATTCTTACTTTTGTCTCGTCCAAGCCAATTCTGAAAAGGGAACCTCCCCATTTCAACAACATCTCTAACAGGATATCTTATTGCAGGAAGTCCATCTTGCTGAAGTACAGCAATCATCTGAGATAGCTCTCGTCGATTATAGTCTGAGACATGACGACCCTGAATCATTAGCTCACCACTGCTAATCTTGTCTACACCAGATATTAATTCTAGAAGTGTCGATTTACCACTTCCGTTAGGACCGATAATTCCCCACCATTCACCTTCTCGTATAGACAAGCTTACATCTTGAAGTGCCAATAGATTACCATAACTTTTAGATACTTTTGTCACTTCAATCATATCATACCTCCGTTTCTTTGCTTCTTATTTCGATACAATAGATAAGCAAAGAATGGGGCACCGATAAACGCTGTAACGACTCCAAGAGGAATCTCGGTCGGGGCGAAGATGGAACGAGCAACGGTATCAGACCACATCGTGAAGATAGCGCCTCCTAATGCTGATAGTGGAACAATAAATCGGTAATCAGGTCCAGCAATCAATCGAATGATATGTGGAATAACGAGTCCGACAAATCCAATAACACCAGATACGGATACAGCAGCTGCAGTTAGTAATGTAGATACAATCAAAGTTCTTATTTTTAGTCTTTCAACATGAAGCCCCATATGCGCGGCCTGACGTTCACCAAGTGCCATTAAATTTAGAGATCTTGCACTACTCCAAATAACGACAAATCCAATCATGACATATGGCAACAACATGAGCGTATATGACCATCCTCGAAAGCTGAGCCCACCCATGGTCCAGAACATGATCTCATTAATCGTCTGCTTAGACATTACCGTTAGAAAGGATACAATGGCACCTAGAAAGGTTTGCATCACAATCCCAGATAAGATCAAACTATTCGTTGGAATTTTACCTCCTTCTCGAGCTAGGGATAATACAGCCCAGAGTGTCACTATTCCAGTAAAGAAGGCAACCAATGGAAGCGTCCATGCGCCAATGAATGAATACTGCATCCCAAAGAAAATAATAATAGCTGCTCCAACCGAAGATCCTGCAGATACGCCCAGTGTATAAGGGTCTGCTAAAGGATTACGCAATACACCCTGAAATCCAGAACCAGCCACCGCAAGAGCAGCACCAACTAGCATGCCTAGTATAATTCGTGGCAATCGCACCTTAAGCAAAATTTGTTCATATGCAGGACTCCATGTAGGAATAATAGCATCGCCTACCCAAGGTAAGCGATGCAATAAGATTCCTATAATATCTTTAACGGGGAGCTTCACTGCCCCTATTCCCAGGCAGAGGATGAAGCTCACGACAAGCAAGATGATCCCGAGTCCTCCATACCCTACCGCTTTTTTATTCATGGCTTGACAAGTTCAGGATAGATGGCTTGAGCTACGATCTTAAGTCCTTCTGTCACACGCGGTCCTGGACGAGCAATCAGGTTATCATCCAGTGCATGGATGGCATCATTCTTAATGGCTGTAATCTGATCCCAACCACTACGAGCTTTAATTATCTCATCTAACGTTTTTTGGGTCTTTTCATCAATCACATTCTTAGAGTACAGAATAACATCAGGATTATCATTAATGATTTTCTCTTCACTGATTTCATTCCATCCAACCGTATCTGCAGCAATGTTAACTCCACCAGCTAGGTGAATAAGCTCGTTCATAAATTCACCACTACCCACTGTCCAACCAAGTGAAAATTCGATATACACTTTCTTTTTCTGCTCAGCAGTAAGTGATTTAACCGCTTCTATCACTTCATCACGATCTTGTTTCATTGTGTCTGTCACTTTCTTCGCTTCTGCTTGACGATCTGTAATCAGACCATACATTTCAATATTTGCAATCACATCATCTACTGATTTAGGATCCGTCTTAAAAATCGGAATACCAAGACCACGTAGCTTCTCAGTAGCTTCCACACTCATGGATATACCTGTGAGCACAAGATCTGGTTGCGCTGCAATAATCGCTTCTTCATTGGGATTGTATAAACCACCCATTTTAGGCTTCGTTGTCACAGCTTCTGGATAATCGTCATAATCAGATACGCCAACAACTTGATCGTCTAACCCTATGGCAAACAACGCTTCAGTCTCTGCAGGCGAAATGGATACAATCTGCTTCGGAGCTTCTGTAAATGTAAAAGATTCACCTGTCGCATCCGCTACAGTTAGTGGATATTGTGTTTTCAATTCATCTGCTTGTTCTGCCTGTGGTGTGACTTGTTCTGTTGTTGCTGGTGCTTGCTCTGTTACTTGCTTAGGTTCATTGTTACCTCCACATGCAGTAAGTGCCAATACGAGTGCAAGCGTTAATACGCCACCGATCCAATTCTTCCAAATATGTTTCATTATTCTTTCTCTCCCCTTTTTCGTATTCTATCATGTGAGAGATGCTGTTCCTTCTACCCAAATGAAATCCCTTGTTGACAATCTCTACATATAGAAAAACCCTGATCCTCTATTGCTAGAAAGAATCAGGGATTACGTCTGGACAGACATCATATGTTATTAAACATATGATCCGTATGTTATGTGCTCATATACAATCACAGGCACTTACACAATCAAACGTAACCCTTTCCTCGAAGGATTATCATACGACTTATAAGGCAGGTCTCCTGACTCACAGGCTTACAACATTCTCACCTTCCCATCCTGCTTATAACAGAACAGTGGCATTAAAGAATATTCCTGATTCACAGTGGCGGGACCGTGCCGGATTCTCACCGGCTTCCCTATTAACTATATCTAGGAGCACACATTGTTGCTTCTAAATAGCTAGACCTCATAAGTTTATACTATTCATTTATAGACAGAATTCGCTTCTCCACTCCAAATTATAGTCTAAAGCAGGATACCTTACAAACCAATTCTTAGCAAAGACTTCAGATGTGTCATTATAGACGTCCTATCCACTCTCCATCCATCAAACTAAGCTTCAATGAGAGCGCATCTCCAGGGTCAACGTTAACATCCCAGAATTCCAAGCCAGGAATCATCATCGTTGTAAGTTGTCTAATGACACCCCCATGCGTGACGATCAGAATGGAAGGTATGCAACTTTCATCATTCCATCTATTCATATCACATACAAGATAATCCAAGAAATCAGTTAATCTCTGATTAAAGTGTTCCCAGTCTTCTCCCCGTGGAGGAGTTACTTCTTGCGGATTATCCAACCATTCCCGATATACAACAGAATGCTGTAATTCATCATATGTCTGGCCTTCCCATTCTCCGAAGTCCATCTCCCGTAAACGTTCATCAAAGATTACCCCATCTGGTGAAGTTGGATAAATCCATTCTAATGTTTCCCGACATCTTTTCAGATCACTACAGAACACTTTATGAAACGATCGCCCAGTTAACTTGTCCTTCAATGGGATAAGATCTGTCCTTGATGATGGAAGAAGTCCGATATCCGTATGTCCTAAATACCGTCTATCTTGGTTCCACTGTGTTCTGCCATGCCGAATACATACCAATTCTATCTCCATAATGTTATACCTAACCCCCACACCACAATGGAACATAACACTAGAAATAATAATGAGGACATGATCATCAACCATCCCGTAGACTGAATATCGTCCTTCGATAATGGTCGTGATAACACCCCCATATATGCGCGAAATGATACGACACCATGGTATGTATTCTCACCACCAAGCCGAATACCTAAAGCACCAGCTACGGCTGATTCAGGATATCCACTATTCGGACTTGGATGCAGTCTCGCATCATGTATGATCGTACGATACGATCCTTTATAATCCAGACGCAGGAGCCAACTACTAACGACTAATAACATGCCCGTTATACGAGCTGGAATGAAATTAGCAACATCATCTAATCGTGCCGATGCCCATCCCAAGTTGATATATTTATCATTCTTATAACCGACCATTGAATCTAATGTGTTAATCGCCCGATAAGCGATCGCTAACGGGGCACCACCAATAAAGGCATAGAATAAGGGTGAGACAATAGCATCAACAATATTCTCCGCCATCGTTTCAACGGTGCCACGGACAACTTCAGATTCATCCAGATGATCTGTATCACGCCCTACAATCATCCCCAGTGCTTGTCTTGCAGCAGGTAGATCACCACGTTTGAGATGATCATATACCTCCATGCCTGCATCTTTTAATCCTTTAGTAGCGATAGTCGTAGCTATCAATACCACTTCCAGGACCACTGAAAGCCATGGATGAATCATATATAACGTTCTCAACAACACCCATGTGATCAGCAGAGAGCCTCCCACTACAATGACTGGCAGCAGAATTCCCGCTTTTTGCATAAGGCCAGGATGTGACACATGTCTACGAATCAACTTCTCAATTTGTTTAATGCCTTTCCCCATACCTATTACGGGATGTGGTATAGAACGTGGATCTCCGATGATTAGATCCAATACATAAGCGGCCCATAGCATAAATATGGCCCAACCCATCATGGTAACTTCACCCCACCCGCACGTAGACTCTCTTGCACAGTACCATACACTACTCGACCAATCGCAGATCCTAGATCGGTCGCAGTCCCACAATATCGATGTTCAATTGGATATGTGGTGGATTGACTAACACCTAACACAATGGAATCCGTCGTAGTCCCCGTAGCGATCAAGCCGTTCTCTGCGTCCGGAATACCCATATCGGCTAGCGCTGCTGTCTTCGCTTCCACCGCTGTCATAATCGCATTGACCATTGCCGCTTGCGTCATCAACGCATCGATCATGAGGATAATATTGATCGTACCCGGTTGATAGGCGGGAAATGTAGTCCTCTTGGAACCGGCACGTGCACCATTCGATACACCTGCTGTTGTGCAGCAGAATACGGATGCATCCTTGTCCTTCTCTTCAAGCACAGCGACATGTTGCAACTGAACAGCTGTTAATAAGGCTGCGGTTGTTTCCGTAGCATAACCCCAATCGCTGAATAGCTTCGCTACGTCTTCTTCTGGGTTAGCACAGTTATAGAACCGGTCCACATAGATATTAGCTACTCGATCGATCGTCCCTATACCACCCCCATAGATCGCACTGCTCATACTATCCACAAGGCTTGGACATTGAAGTAATACATGTCGTTCATGGCGGCTAAGCGTTAGACCTGCCCATACGATAGAGGTATACTCTTGGGTTACATCATTTATAAAAGGTGTTGTCATCACGATTCTCCTTTTCTTAATGTGAAGTTTACATGGATATTATCTCTTCATCACTTGTTGTAACTCAGCCAACAAGGATTGATTCGCTTTCGGGTCTTTGATGGCAATACGGATATGTTCAACCCCCAGTCCAGGATACATCGCACAACTACGGATTAATATCCCTCGCATGCCTAGCTCATATTGCATATCTGTCGCATGCCATGGATCAGGTAGGGATACCAATAAAAAGTTAGCTTCACCCGGGCTTACATGACACCCTAACTTTTTCAGTCCGTTCATCAACACTTCTCGCTCCCTAGATATTAGTTCGAAGGTGTCCCGCTGGAACTCGTCATTAACCTCTAGTGCCGCTTCACCTGCTAACAAGGCTAGTCCATTGACACTCCAAGTCACCTGCTTACTCTTCATGGAATTAATGATATCAGGGTGTGCTAACGTATACCCCAATCGCAAACCTGGAATGGCGTAGAACTTCGTCATTGACCGAACGAGCAAGGTACGAGGATAATCATCAAGTTCCTGCAACAAGGAGGCTTGCTTCTCCCTCGCAATGAAATCAATAAACGCTTCATCTATCACCAAATAGGTATTAGAACGTTCAGCTATCTCAGCTAATGTTCTTAGTTCATCAATCGAATACTGCACACCATTCGGATTGTTAGGCTGACCAATGAACACTAGGTCCACTTGTTGGATCAACTGTGCTACATCTTCGATACCAGCTTTCCATTCCCTATATTTCGTCCCTTTAACTGAGAATACCTCTGCATTGAATTGTTCTGACAATTGCCGATATTCAGAGAAACAGGGTTCGACAATACCCACTCTCCGAGGTTGAAGTCCCAATAGAATAAGGGACATACACTCTGCTGCCCCGTTCCCAATGCAGATGTGATCCTCAGCGACATTTAGCAAACATCCTAGCATCCCTTTGAATTTCCGATGACCAGGATCTGGATAACGTATAACTGCTGATAAAGCGTCTTCCAATCTCTCCAACACTTGTTGAGGTGGACCAAGTGGATTAATATTGGCACTAAAGTCTAAGAATGCACTCTCTTCTATTCCATAAGCCTTCGTAGCACTCTCCAAATCCCCACCGTGACCATATCGTTCTAGCATCAATGTAACCATCCTTTGTATCTCATTCGTATTTAGTTTACAATTATACAGGATTAAAGAAGATTACATACCTTAAAAAGAGTAGAGGAGTAGAGTACACTATGCTATTCATCGATAATCAAGGAATTCATGACCCAGCTATTAACCTGGCCATAGAAGAATATGCACTAAAACATCTTCCAATGGAAGATAGCTATTTGTTGTTCTACATTAATCAACCTTCTGTCATCATTGGTAAACACCAGAATACCATTGAAGAAATTAATCAAGAATATTGCAAAGACAATAATGTACAAATTGTCCGTCGTCTCTCGGGCGGTGGTGCGGTGTACCATGATCTAGGCAACCTGAACTTCAGCTTCATTACGAAGGATGATGGTCATTCCTTCCACAATTTCGCCAAATTCACACAACCCGTTATTGATGCACTCCACCAAATGGGGGTAAAAGCAGAACTTACGGGTCGTAACGATATACAGGTTGGAGAACAGAAGATATCTGGTAATGCACAATTCTCAACTCGAGGTCGGATGTTCAGCCATGGCACATTAATGTTCAACCTGAACTTAGACGATGTCCAAGCTTCCCTGAACGTCAATCCCGAGAAATTCAAATCTAAGAGCACAAAATCTGTTCGTAGTCGTGTTGCGAATATAAGTGACCTAATGGAAGGTTCTATGACCATTGAGGAATTCCGCGCTGAACTTCTGCGCTCTATATTTGGAATGAATGTTGAGGATATTCCCCAATACCATTTGAAGGAAGATGATTGGAAACAGATCAACCAAATCTCCGAGGAACACTACCAGAATTGGGATTGGAACTATGGCATATCTCCGGAATCCAATGTGAAACACTCGAAGAAGTTCTCTGTCGGTATCATCGATCTACGCATGAATATTAATGAAGGTAGAATCCAAGACATTAAGATTTATGGTGACTTCTTCGGTGTAGGTGATGTATCTGATATCGAAAATGTATTACGAGGTAAAAAATACGATGACACAGAAGTCCGTACGGCTTTATCGGATCTTGATATAAGGCACTATTTCGGCAACCTTGAGTTAGACGACTTTGTTGGGCTTGTGTTTCTGGAGGAATAGCGTATGAAGGGCTGTCCGATTAGTCATCAGCTGGCTATGTGGGACAGCCCTTCACTTTATTTATATTTACGCCAATCGAGACTGCTATTCTCAAGCAAATGTTCAAAATTGTTATCTAATTTCTTTTGTTCTAGCTTACGCGCTTCCACCTTCTGTAATTCTATTTCTTCTTTTTTCTTCTTTTCCTCTGCTTTCATCTCTTCTGCCTGCGACTTCAACTGTTCTAGCATATCACTGCTTAATAAGTCTTTCAGTGTAGTTGGCTTGTATTCGGAATCCTTCTTCGGAGCCGAGGCAGGTCTTTGTTTCTTACCCATTGAATCATCTCCATTCCAACTCCATTATAACAGCCTTTGAATGCTCATTCTACGTTCATCCCTGTACATACTATAAAGATGTGGTATATGTGATCCTCCTTTTGGAAATACCTTTAGTAGCAACTAAAGAGGGGAAGACAGAGGATGAACTTATTCAACAAACTTATTCTGAAGATATTCAGAGGGTCTTCACAAGCTCAATCCGACTCAAGCAAGGAGCCCTATAAGGAACATTTAAAATCTAATCTCAAAGAAAATATTCAATATATCAAGGATACGGTAGGCAATAGCACCGACGTTATTATAAGGGAGATTCAGATTGGCTCGCAGCGAGAGACTAGTGCTGCTATTTTCTATACAGACGGTTTATCGTCCTCCAAATCTATCCAGAACTTCATTATGGAATCACTGATGCTTGATCTCCCCTATTTGGATATGAATAATAACAATTTCTCTAAAGAAGATACCTTCCAACTATTACAAGATAAAATACTAACTGTCGGAGAGATCAAGAATATCTCAGAGTTCAGTCCGTTGTTTACATCCATGTTATCAGGTGATGCTATCCTGTTAGTAGATGGATATGACATCGGTTTCTCCATCGGTATGCGCGAATGGAAGGATCGTGGCGTAACGGAATCCACGACAGAAACCGTGATTCGGGGACCGAAAGAAGGATTCTCAGAGAGCTTACGCACCAATACAGCATTAGTACGTCGAAAGATAAAGGATCCAAATCTTTGGCTTGAAACGATGGAAATTGGAAGAGTCACTAAAACTAATGTTGCGATCATGTACATTAAGGGGATTGTGGATGAAGGAGTTTTAGCAGAAGTACATGCTCGTTTAAATCGAATTGATATCGATGGTATTCTAGAAACCGGCTATCTCGAAGAATTAATTCAGGATGAGACATATACACCTTTTCCTACAATCTATCATACGGAACGACCCGATGTCGTTGCCGCAGATCTATTAGAAGGTAAAGTTTCCATATTAGTAGATGGAACACCGGTGTCACTCATTGTTCCTGCGACCGTTCTCTCGTACATTCAGGCTGCAGAGGATTACTATGAACGAGCGGACATCAGTACCCTCATTCGTATACTCCGCTTTTTCAGTATTTTTATCGCTTTACTTGGCCCTTCTTTTTATTTGGCCATTACTACCTTTCATCAAGAAATGTTACCCACACAACTTATTATAAGTCTGGCTGCACAACGCGAAGGAGTGCCCCTCCCCGCATTTATCGAAGCACTCTTGATGGAAGTGACGTTTGAAATTTTGAGGGAAGCCAGTATCCGAATGCCTAAAGCTATTGCCCAATCCATATCCATTGTGGGTACGTTGGTCATTGGTTCCGCTGCAGTTGAGGCAGGTGTCATATCTGCGGCCATGGTTATTATCATTGCGATAACAGCCGTTTCAAGCTTCGTTATACCTTCCTATGACTTGGCAATGACCATCAGAATGTTACGTTTCCCGATCATGGCACTTGCTGCATCTTTCGGTATGTTCGGTATTATTATAGCTCTTATCGCCATTGTGCTTCATTTAACCAGCTTACGTTCTTTTGGGGTACCCTATACGAGCCCATTTTCTCCATTTAACTTGGAAGATCATAAGGACGCTCTTTTCAGGTTGCCACGTTGGGCTATGATCACTCGACCACGACTCATTCATCAGAGTAATAGCATTCGATCACAAAGTCCCCCTCCTCAAAAGCCTAAAGATGATATAGGAGGTTAACCCTTGAAGAAAAGTGGTCTGTTTGTCATGATATGGATTATCTTGGCCTTGTTCGTCACTGGCTGTTGGAGTCGCAAAGAATTAAATGAACTATCTATCGCCGTGGGGATAGGAATCGATAAATCGGGAGACCAATACAAAGTTTCGGTACAAGTTGCCGAGCCTAATGAAGTTACAGGTAAACTGGGTGGCGGTTCAGCGCCTGTTACATTATTTCAAGCAACAGGAGAAACCATATTAGAAGCCATTCGAAAATTAACAACAGTTAATCCTCGACTTGTTTATTTTGCACATCTGCGGGTACTTGTCTTAGGTGAATCTTTAGCTAAAGAGGGAATCTCTAGTGCTCTTGAACTCTTATCTAGAGACCCTGAGACTCGAAATGACTTTTTGATTGTTGTATCTAAGGAATGTAGTGCTGAAGATACGATGAAGGTATTGACTAACCTCGATAAAGTACCTGCTTCCAGTTTGTTTTCTACGCTGAATACATCCCATGATAAATGGGCCTCCACCAGAAAGGTGACTATGTTTCAACTCATATCTGAGCTTGTGAGCGATGGTACAAACCCCGTGCTGACAGGAATTCAAATCTTTGGGGATGTTGAATTTGGACAAAGCCAAGAAAATATAAATATTATAGATTCACCTACTGACATGCGATATACCAATCTAGGGGTATTCAAAAAAGACAAGCTGATTGGTTGGCTGACAGAAAACGAGGGGATAGCTTACAACTATATTGCCAACGAAATTAGCAGTACCGTTAGCAATGTCAGCTGTCCCGATGGAGGTAGATTAGCTTTGAAAGTGATTCGATCAGACACAAAAGTGAAAGGATCCATGCATAATGGTCGACCTCGTATAGATATCGAAGTGTATCCACAATCCAATGTAGGTGAGATACAATGTCGACTTAATCTAACAAAGTCAAAGACCATTACAGAATTAGAAGGTTTAGAGAATCGAAGATTGGAAGAATTAATTGAGAAGACCATAGCTAGAGTTCAACAAGAATACAAAGTAGACATTTTTGGATTTGGTGAAGTTATACATCGCTCCAATCCTAAGGAATGGCGCAAATTGAAAGAGGATTGGAATCATACCTTTAGTACGCTTTCCGTCCATGTGAAGGTACGTTCTAAGATTAATTACTTAGGAAAAATATCCAACTCTTTTCTCAATGATGTTAAGGAATAGAATGAGGTGAGGCTAATTATGTTCGAGAATCGCATACTCAGTATTCGCCAATTCACCATTTTGGTATTACTCAGCACAGTAGGGGATGCCATTCTTGTATTACCTACGATTACGGCAACAGCGGCACATCGGGATGCTTGGATATCTGCTGTGATAGGAGTAACGATCGGTTTATTGATTGTATATATCATCAGTGCGGTCGGGAATCTATATCCGCAATTGACCTTAGTTCAATCTACACAAAAAATCCTAGGTACTTGGGTCGGGTCACTCGTAGCTACCTTGGTACTATTGTATTTCTTACTAGTCTCAGTCGCCATTTTCAGGGAGATTGGTGATTTTATAAGGATCGAACTATTGCAAGGAACTCCTATCCAAGCTATTCAAATATTATTTGGATCTGTTGTGATTATGGCAGTACGATTAGGTATCGAAGTCATAGGACGTTTTGGGGAGTTGTTCCTACCTGCTATTGTAATAACTCTATTCATTCTATTTATTGCTGTTGTGCCACAAGCTCAAATGATAAATTTACAACCCATTCTAGAGAATGGCATACATCCCGTATTACTTGGATCTATCTCCTTCGTTTCCTTCCCTTTTATGGAACTAGTTATCATGTTGATGTTAGTGCCAAACTTAAGCCAAACAAATAAATTTAGAACGGGATTGTTTAAAGGGGCATTGATGGGCGGCATTATATTAATTATCCTGATCTTTGTTTCTATCCTTGTTATTGGTGCGGATGCGATTGTAAGAGGTGTATATCCAAGTTATTACTTAGCAAAGAGGATAAGCATTGGACATTTCTTCGAGAGAATTGAAGTTCTATTAGCTTTCATATGGTTATTAACTACATTTATAAAACTTTCACTTTATTTCTATGCGTTTAATTTCGGATTAGCACAGTTATTGAACTTAAAGGAATATCGAATGTTAACTTTGCCATCAGGTATGCTTATGCTCGTACTCTCAGCAATTATCGCCCCTAATATCGCCTATTATAATAAAGTGCTAGCAAATTATTGGCCATACTTCGATATGACCTATGGTTTACTCTTACCTTTGATACTATTAGCGGTCCATTATATCCGCAAGAAATTCAAGAAATCCACTTCAACTTGAAGGCAAAGGAGCAATTAGTATGCTGTCTGTGGCTGGGATTGTATTCGTTATAGCTATAATCATTGCGATTGATGTCCCCCCTCTTATTAGAAAGAAATTAATAAGGGAACTTTGGGTATTCTCGATTCTCTTGTTGTTCGGTACGATCTTGGCCATCAGTCAAGCGTTACGCTTTAATATTCCTAACCCACTGGATTGGTTAACCTTTGTTTATAAACCTGTCTCAGACCTAGTTCAAGTATGGTTAAAATAATACAGCATTCTAATTTTCACAAAAGTCATATTGGAAGGTTGTGTCTCCGTGTTAAATATTGAAAGAATTAGTTATCGTCAACTTTCCATAGTAACAGCTTTATATATGATCGGAAGTGCCATATTAACAATACCATCACTCATAGCCAGCGAAGCCAAACAAGATAGTTGGCTAGCAGCACTTATCGCACTTGCTGCAGGATTATTGATTCTGCCAATTTACATTTATCTCGGCAAGCAATTCTCACATTCAACATTCACAGCGTATATGGAGAAGCTTCTAAGCAAATGGATAGGAAAAGCCACTTACCTTCTGTTTATTATTACATTTCCCTTCTTCACCGCGGTCCTTACTCTTCGAAATATTGGAGACTTCATAACCTCGGAGGTACTGGTGAACACGCCATCTCAAGCGATATATATCTTTTTCCTCCTTGTGGTCATTATGGGAGTGCGGCTTGGACTCGAGCCATTAGCTCGAACGGCAGAGTTGTTGTTCCCGTTTGTAATCTTCCTCATCTTCTCCTTTGTCCTTATGATTACTCCTCAATTCAAAATGGAAAATTTCGAACCGTTCCTTGAGTATGGAATGAAGCCCGTTTTGTCGGGAGCTCTCAACTTCATTGCTTATCCTTTTCTAGAATCGATCATTGTAATGTTGTTATTCCCTTTTGTTAAGCATAAAGAGAAAAACGGGTTAGGCTTATTCATAGGTGTCTTCATTGGGGGTAGCCTATTAGCTATCGTTTCAACAATCACCATTCTATCTTTAGGCCCCCTTTCAGCTAATTTTTCATTTCCAACTTATGTAGTTTCCAAAAACATTAGTATAGGTTCTTTCTTGGAACGGATTGAAGGTATTGCAGCTTTCACTTGGTTTATGACGATCTTTGTTAGACTAGCCGTACTATTCTATATATGCGTCGTGAGCATAGCTCATATATTCAATTTGAAGGAATACCGCTTCTTAACACTTCCCATCGCCATCATCATGGTGGTCTTGGCTCAAGTTTTTTTTCCAAACACAGCTTATTTCTATGAATTCACACCCATTTGGAACGTTCATGCGTTAACGATGGGATTACTATTCCCGTTGATCTTATGTGGCATTAGTATCATAAAAAGATAGTGGAACGGGTAAGATTTATGATACGATACCGTCTATGCATATAATTCCAGAAAGGATGTTACCTGTGAATCGCTCTCTACTCGCTAACTTAAGTCTTCTCCTTGTGGCGATGATGTGGGGATCTACCTTCCTCATCGTTCAAAATGCCATTGCAGTACTTCCACCACTCGCCTTTAATGGCATAAGATTTGTGGGTGCAGCTATATTACTCGCTTTTATTCTAACGTTCATCTATCCGGATACATGGAAGCAACTTTCTTGGGCCATGGTAGGACACGCTAGTATACTAGGTGTCTTTTTATTTGTAGGGTATTCATTTCAAACGATAGGATTACTCTATACAACGACATCTAACGCAGGATTTATTACAGGAATGTCCGTTGTCTTGGTTCCCTTTTTATCTTTCCTTCTACTCAAACACCCACTTACGAAATATATTTGGATAAGTGCAGGTCTAGCCTTGGCAGGATTGTTCTTGCTTACTTTCGCAGGATCTTCTTTCAACTTCAATAAGGGGGATATGTTTATCCTTCTATGTGCCGTTGGGTTTGCACTACAGATCGTATTCACAGCTATCTATGCGCCAAAGTATCCAGCACTGATACTTACAACGATTCAATTGGCGATTGTCGGCATTCTAAGTGTATTCAGTTCATTTATATTCGAGGATGTAGGATCCATTTCGCAATTCGGTCATACGATCATGCAACCGAAAGTGTTCTTCGCACTACTCATATCGATTGGACCTACGAGCGCACTTGCCTTTTGGATCCAAATCGTCTGCCAGAAGTTCACATCGCCTACACGAGTATCTATTATTTATGCAACGGAACCCGTATTCGCCGCTATCACAGGTGCGATATTTGGTGGAGAAGTATTGGGCATCTCTGCTATCATTGGCTGTGTATGTATATTATCGGGGATGTTACTTGCGGAATTAAAATCTACAGCAAGCACATGACAAGCGAAATAGATTACAATAGAGATAGACAGACAATCATTATACGAGGTAGGGAGAGAAAATCATGTACAAATTAATTGCCATCGACATCGATGACACATTGATTAACGACAACAAGGATGTGCTACCATCCACACAAAAGGCACTCGAACAGGCCGTTGCTAAAGATGTTGTTGTTACGCTAGCTACGGGACGTGCTTATGCATCTGCACAGCATGTTGCTCGTCAGTTAGGTCTGAACGTTCCAATCATTACCTATCAAGGGGCACTTATTAAGAATCTTCTCGACGAAAAAGTATTATATGAATGTTTCGTTCCAACGGATGCTGCGCGTAAACTTTTTGATTATTGTATCGAGCATGACTTACATGTGCAGACTTATATCGATGATAAACTCTATGCTAGAGAAGAGAATCAAAAGCTGATTGATTATTGCGGACTAAATGGTACGCCATTCTACATTGAGCCTGATTTCGCTAAGCTAGTGGAACAACCTACACCCAAAATGCTCATCATTGATGATCCCGCTTATTTGGATGAGATAGCTCCCATCCTTCGTGAATTGCTTGGAGATCAAGTCCATATCACCAAGTCCAAACCACATTTCTTGGAAATCATGCACCGCGATGGTACGAAAGGGCATGCACTTCGCTTCTTAGCTAAACATTTTAACGTCGGTATTTCAGAAACGATCGCCATTGGTGATTCTTGGAATGACCACGAGATGCTAGAAGCGGCAGGTCTAGGTGTAGCGATGGGGAACTCAATCGATGCGCTGAAGGAAATAGCCGATTATATCACATTAAGTAATAATGAAGATGGTATTGCACAGGTATTGGAGAAATTCGTCTTAAATCCAGAGTAAATGATTAGAAAGTCAAAAAAGGGGCTGTCCCACAAGTCATGAATATGACTAGGGGCACCCCATTTGTTTTGTAGGAGAACGTTAATCAAGTGCTCTGCGCTACTTTAAGCATCCATTATCTCCACGCGTACATTTTCTAACGGAAACAGCAGCAGCTATTGTGGCTGAAACGTCACTTTTGAACTTTTAACGGAAATGATCGCCCTTATTTGGTTTTTCACTTCGAATTTTAGCTATTGATTTGTATATAAAGGCTTGTAGTTCCGTTAGACTTCAATCTTTCCGTTTTTTCGCATAATAAGATCTGTGAATTCCATTAAAAGTATTCAGTAGCGAGAGAGTGCCAAAAGCCTGCGATAAATTGCCAAAAGCCTGCCCCCAAGCCAATCATGACTTTGGGGACTGTCCTTTATTCATTAGACAAATTATAATCCTATATTCCCTACGCTATGAACCATGAACATCATCCCAGCCAATAGTCCAGCTAATACAGCATAACTCACGCCAAATTTCATGCGAGATGACATTGGAACATCATAATACTTGTCATTCTCATGACGGACATAGTCCAGCTTGCAATTCACTTTGACATGATATTCCTCTTCGCCATGCTGGTGTTCCAATCCTGTCACATGAACTTTCTTGATGATTCCCTGCTGTGGCATCGAGACTTCACCTCTGAAATCCAAGCCAAGCCACTCCATCCTTACGTATTGTCGTTGATCCTCAACTCGACTATAGGTCATAAATGGTAACTCTCTTGTGTGCTCTGGTCCGGGAATGATATGACCCGCTATATACAGTTGTCCTACAGGCACATCAAACGTGGCAGTGACAGACTCGATAATCTCTTTTTTCCTACCTTTAATATATTTCTTATATAAATCATAAGCGAATAATGCCCATATGATAAAGAATAGAATGGAACGCATATAAACAATAAATACTAACCCTCCAATTAATCCTACAACCCATAACCAGCGCGAAACGGCTGTAGCAATTCGTCCACCATCTAATGGATGGATGGGCAATAAATTGATGAGATTAAGGAAGAATCCTACATAAGCCAACGAATATAATAGAGGACTATCCCAATAATAAGCTCCAGCAAATACACCCAGTGCACCTAAACTACCTAATATCGGTCCACCTAATGCGATATAAGCTTCCGTTGAGGCATCTTGTGGATGTTTCTTCATCGCAATCATCGCACCAAGAAATGGGATAAATAAAGGTGCCGAGACAGGAAGTCCCTTCTGCTTAGCCGCGATCACATGACCCATTTCGTGAATAAATAGTAATAATACAATACCAATCGCAAAACCCCATGGATAGATTAGTGCATATGCGCCGATTGAAATCACCATGGAGAATATCGCTCCACCAAATTTTCCGAATTTCAAAAGTGCTAGCAATGATTTTCCTTTAAGTAGTAGAAAGGTAATAGCACTTCCTAGATACCATAGACGCGAATCCTTTTTCTTCTTCGTTGCCGACATAACGTTGTTCCCTCCATTTACTCTCCATGCATCAACTCAGCTTCACTTGTAGACCTGTATGTGCCAGTGTCACAAATGATGGAAGATGATAATTCTGATTAAGATCAACATCATGAGACATATGTGTGTATATGGCCTTTTGGGGCCTAGTTTCTTGTAACAACACTTCGGCTTCCTTCATATCGTATACCGAACGTGAATGGAACGCTGCTATTTCGTGATAGTAGCTAGTCCCAAGTATCAATAAATCCAAATCGAACAATCTTTGTTTCTCTTCTAGACTTAGGTTAATGGCATCTGAGCAATATCCCCATTGGTATCCATCCTTCTCGAGTCGGTAAGCATAGGAGTAACCATTCTTTCCGTGACAGACCTTCCAACCTGTAATCTGCCACCCCCCTAATTTAATTCCTCGATCCATAGGGGTCATCTCTAGTTGATTACTCAACCAGGGAAACTGTGCTAATATCGCAGTGATCACTTCTTGGGGCGCATACAACTGTCCTCTTGTACCTGTCCAACGGCATGCATCTGCCCACTCTGGCAATCCTGCAATATGGTCAAAATGTGCATGTGTAATCAACACTTGCTTCGTCATTCTAGAACCAAGCGTTTCCATCTGCTTACGCCAATCCGGGCCACAATCGATGAGGAAAGAACCCCATTCCCCTTCGATCATCACAGAAGATCTTAATCTCCGATTCATACCGCTTAACCTTGATTCGGTACATACGCTACAATCGCAATATACTCTTGGAACGCCCATGGCATCACCCGTTCCAAGAAATATAACATGATCCATAAGTATCCACTCCTTAGCTCTTATGACAACCAATATGTGCTTGAACACTATATATGTATAGCTTCATTATAAGCCATAATCCACTTTACGTAAAAAAAGAAACATCCTCTAACCTAAGGAAGTTTCTTTGCGAACGCTTATTTATATCTCTATTCCACTTATATCCCTGCTAATACTTGATACCAGACACCACGTTTGGAGTATAGTGTTTCACGCACATGATCCCACCCACCTAAATATTCAATATCGAATAGTCCTTCTGGTACTGGATATTCACCTTTATTCTCATTGTATACCGTTTCATTGATGGATCGAAATCCATGCTTTGCGAAAATCCGCTGGGCATGCTCACTTCGTAAATATTGTACAAAGGCTTCCGCGACCTCTCGTGTACCATGCCTATCAGCATATTTACTAACCACTGCAGCAGGATTCTCGATCAGTATCGTGTCTCTTGGAATCACAATCTCGTATTTCACACCTTTTTGAATTCGAGCACGCAACTCATTCTCATAGGTAACAATGACATCCCCTACACCATATTCAAATGCTGCCATGGATGATCTTCCACTTTTATCAAGAGACTCAATATTCTGATGGACCTGTTCAAGAAATCGTTTGGCCGATTCTGGATTCTTCGAACCTTGTTCTTCAGACCACTTGAGCCCAGCACCATATAGGGCATTGATATCCCATTGTGCACCACCTGATGTTTTGGGATTCGGATAGACCACCTTGATACCCGGCTTCGTTAGATCAGTGAAATCCTTTATTCCTAATGGATTCCCTTCTCGCGTACCCAACACAACAATAGAGCGGCTTACCATGCCTTTCTCGGGGGTGTTCTTCCATTGCAAGTCTACAAGGTTAGCCTTTACGAGTTTATCCATATCCCCTTCCATTGCCAGAAGCGTCACGTCCGCTTCAAACCCTCCCACAATAGCACGCGCTTGTGTCCCAGAAGCTTCATACGATTCTTGAAAATGAATACTCTGTCCCGTTCGCTCTTTCCATTCCTGCTTGAAATCAGGTAATATTTCTGTCAACGCATCCTTTGCTACGCTATAGGCACCGATGACAAGGGTTATATCATCGATGGGTTGAGTGTGATGGCTACTCGACATTGTAGTATCTTTACTACAACCCATCGTAGTAACTATGGACGCGATCATCAACAACCTCAAGCCAATGTTACGAATACGAAATTCCATAGTGATCTCCTCTCTCCATTTCCTGATGTCCCTATACCTAAATCATCATGGACATCGGATCTACCTTCAACTTGTTCTCCATAATCCAACTCCGCTCGTCATTGAACAGATACGCTCGATGAATCAACACAGTTACTTCATCGCCTAGACGTAGCGTTTCTTTCTCTAATGAACGATAGGTGCTTATCTTATGACCACCTACTTCAACCTCAACGAGCCACTCACTTCCACGGAAATGTAAATGTCGAATGAATCCTTGTTCCGTAGCTGAAGCGAAAACGAACTCATTTTTACGTCCTATCTCCATATATTCTGGACGGATGAGCGCACGCGTTCCTGCTGTTGCTTCCGCATCATCGAATCCCTTTAATTGTGAGACATCTTCAATCATTGTTGACTCTCCAATAAATGTAGCTACAAAAGGTGTCTTCGGCTCTTTATAAATGTCCCATGGTGTCCCCTTCTGTTCCACACGACCATCATGAATGATCATAATCTCATCAGCTACCTCAATCGCTTCATCTTGATCATGTGTTACAAATATCGAAGTGATCCCTACCCGTTCAATCAAATCTTTAAGCCATGTTCGTAGCTCTGAACGAATCTTAGCGTCAATCGCTGCAAATGGCTCGTCTAGCAACAATAATTGTGGTTCAGGAGCTAGAGCACGAGCAAATGCCACACGTTGCCGTTGTCCACCTGATAATTGATGTGGATAACGTTTCTCGAACCCTTGAAGACCTGTAAGCTCTACCAATTCCATCACGCGTTCCTTCACTTTACCTTGGGGTATCTTCTTCACTTTCAGACCAAAGGCAATATTGTCAAATACCGTCATATGCTTGAACAATGCATAATTCTGAAATACAAATCCGATGCCCCGCTCTTGAGGAGGTAAATCATTGACTAATTCGCCATGAAAACGAATCTCACCTGAATCCATTTTCTCTAGACCAGCTAACATTCTTAAGATAGACGTCTTGCCACCACCACTAGGTCCCAACAATCCGATTAGATGCCCCTTTTGTATATCAAAACTTACGTCCTTAACGGCATGAAATTCTCCAAAATGTTTATTTAGTCCACGTACTTCAATATGCATATTAAGACACGCCCTTTCTTTTCCTCGTCCACTCCATAATCAGTAGTAAAGCGATCGATGTTGCCGCAAGTACAAGGGCTACACTATTCGCGGCGACCACATTGAAATTCTCAACATCTTGATATACTAATGTCGTTGCAGTCTGCGTTCTGTTCATGATATTCCCTGACACGACTAGCACAGCGCCGAATTCCCCAAGTGAACGAGCAACCGTTAGTATTACACCGTATAACACTGCCCATTGTATAGATGGCCAAGTGACCTTCCAAAAGGTTATCCAAGGGTATGCCCCCAGTGTTGAGGCTGCTTCTTCCTGTTGTGATCCTATTTCTTGTAATACAGGCATTACTTCTCTTACCATTAATGGAAATGTAACGAATAGCGTGGCAATAACCATCCCTGGAAATGCATAAACAACTTGAAATCCAATGTTATCAAAGAATGCCCCCATGATACTATCAGGGCCTAGCAACAGCACAATCATCAGTCCCCCAATAACAGGGGATACGGCATAAGGTAGGTCCACAATACTATTTAAGAATCCCTTTACTTTAAGGCTTAGCCAATCTCCTCTAACTAAGTAGATAGCCATCATCACCCCAAACAACGTATTCATACCTGTCACAACAAGCACGACCATTCCCGTCATCATCAAGGCGTGAATCGCTTCTGGTCTTAGTAACGCGTTCGTCCAACCACTGAATCCATCCCTAAATGCGCCTGTAGTCATGGTAATGAGGGGTATGATGATTAACAGCGTAAACACAGTATAGGTCAGCGTTATCCACCATATTCTCATGATCTTCTCCCTCTCATTTGCACCATATTAATACACCACAATATTGAAAAGGACAGCGTCAGCAATAGGATAGATACCGCCGCTGCACCAGTCACATTATCACTTTCGACTTCACCAAAAATATATACAGAGGCTACTAATGTGCGACCTGGAATATTACCAGCTATTAACACAACTGCGCCGAATTCCGCTAATGCTCTCGAGAAGGCAAGCATACCTCCACTAATTATCCCGGGTGCCATTGAAGGAAGAATAACACTTCGAAATACACGAAACCCTGAAGCCCCCATCGTATACGCTGCTTCTTCTTCGGAAGTATCTATCTCTTCTAGCAGAGGCTGTACCGCTCGAATGACAAAAGGAAACGTAACAAACACCATCGCAATAACAATCGCTGGTTCATGGAATACAATTTCCAATCCGAATGAAGCAGCTAACGATCCCAGTAGACTACCGGGTCCTAACAACAGCAATATCATCAGGCCACCTACCGCTGTGGGAAGTGCAAAGGGGAGATCTACCAGACTATTCAGAATGGATCTGCCAACAAACTTATAGCGATTCAATACCCATGCAATCATAGTTCCAATAACAACATTGATGAATGTTGCTATCAGCGCTAATCTCAATGTTAAAAGAATAGCCTTCCAAGCGAGAGGATCGCTGACACTCTCCATAAACATTCCCCACCCAAGCGAGAATGAATTGTAATAAACACCTGATAAAGGAAGAATGATCAACAAGAAGAAGTACAGAAGAACTGTGCTACGAAATCCCCATGTCCATCCCTTATGTTTGATTAAAGTATTCATCCTTGCCCCCCCCTTCTCAAGCCACATAAAATAAAAGTCATCGTTTATTCAATTTATATAATACCTATGTAATTACTTGGTTTAATATATTAGTACTTTACCAACAATTGCCTATGCACGTCAACACTTTTATTACAAAAGAAGATCAACCCTTATCGAATAAGGATTGATCTTCTTCTAATGCTTGATATTCAGCTGCTATTGTATATAACCTACCCGATCACTTCAGACCACGACAGAGAATCCTCACGTGCGAATAAGCCTGTGGTTTGACTTCTTCAAAGCTCACTCGATCTTGAATATAATAGGAGATGAATCCGTGCAATGATAGAAATAAGGTTCGTGCCCATTCCTTAGGTTGCTCTTGTAAGTATGTCATTACAATTGATGTGAACAATTCAAAGCAGCGGCCTTGCTCTGCACGACAGTATGCTAGCAACTCCTCATCACGAATCATAAACATAATTTCATATTGATGTGGATGATTCATTCCAAATGAGATGAATTCCATCAACAGATGCTCTAATTTAGACAGTTCTTCTGTCTCTTGCACATGTGTTACTTGGAGCATTCGTTGTGTTAGATGACCGAAATCTTCCACTACAATTGCGTAGAACAACTCCGCTTTCTCTTTGAAATGATAATATAATGAGCCATGGCTATAACCTAAATGCTGACCTATGCTACGCATTGAAATCGCACGGTATCCTTTAGTAATAAACAGGTGTCTGGCTGCTTCCAAGATTCGTTCTCTCGATAATTCTCGCTCCACTGCTCTTCTAGCCATAGACATTATTCCCCTTCAATAAAATAAAGCTGCTCTCCCTCAGAAATGACAGATTGACCTTGCGTAAAGTCAGTTATCCAAAATTTAAATTTCTCTACTTCGTGATTCTTCGGAAGACATACTAGCTTTACTCTTTCGGTAAATAAAGTTTCCCCTGTTCTAATCGCTTGATTACGTAGCTCATTCTCTATCTTAGCTAACCACGTATAGTCTATGTCTACGTAGATCTGTCGATGTAGAAGACGAGTGATAGGATCTCCTGATTCAATCGCTACAACGGCTCCATCTGTGTATGCCCGGATCAAGCCTCCTGCACCTAACATAATCCCTCCGAAATATCGGGTGACTACAATCGCAACGTTACTTAACCCTTGGTTACGAATGACTTCTAGGATAGGTTTACCTGCAGTTCCGCTGGGTTCGCCATCATCAGATTGTTTCTGAATCTCATTTCTCTCACCCAGCATGTATGCTGAACAGTTATGCGTTGCATTCCAGTGTTGCTTCTTGATGTCATCTATAAATGCATTCGCTTGCGCTTCTGTCGTAACAGGCATAACATGTCCAATAAACCTAGACTTCTTAATCACAATCTCCTTAGATCCTGTCTCTCTAACCGTCTTATAACTCTCAATCATACTATAACACTTCCCTATGTCATCGCTAAGCTGAACTCGAATAACACACTAGTAATCTATATTTCAAGAAAGCAGTCCCCCGAATATGGTGCAACCGGTGAACTGCCTTCTTGGATGTATATCTTCACTCTATAGTCATTATATGAGCGATCATTTATTCTGTAAGTCTTGCTTCTAGTTCAGCCTTTTCTCTCTCATAGCCTGGTTTACCTAGGAGTGCGAACATATTCTTCTTATAAGCTTCAACACCTGGTTGGTCAAATGGATTTACGCCTTGTAAGTAACCACTAATTCCAACAGCCTTTTCAAAGAAATATACAAGATATCCGAATGTATAAGGTGTCATATTAGGAACAGTTACAATAAGGTTCGGCACTTGTCCGTCCGTATGTGCAAGCATGGTACCTTGGAACGCCTTCTTGTTCACGAAATCCATCGTCTTGCCTGCTAAGAAATTCAATCCATCTAAATCATCCGGATCGCTATTGATGGTAATATGTTCAGTTACTTCTTCCACTTGGATAATGGTCTCAAATATGTTGCGGCTACCTTCTTGGATGAACTGCCCCATGGAGTGTAGATCCGTAGAGAAATCAACCGAAGCAGGATAGATACCCTTATAATCTTTACCTTCACTCTCGCCAAATAGTTGCTTCCACCATTCGGATACGTAGTGTAGAGATGGCTCATAGTTGACAAGAATTTCTATCGCTTTACCTTTACGATATAGCGCGTTACGTACAGCAGCATATTGATAACTTAAATTCTCAGCCACGTTAGGGTTACTGAATTCCTTAGAAGCGTCAGCCGCACCTTGCATCATTTCTTCAATGGCAATACCTGCTGTTGCAATTGGTAATAGGCCCACCGCTGTTAGAACTGAGAATCGTCCACCAACGTCATCAGGAATGATGAAAGATTCATATCCTTCTTCATTAGCTAACTTCTTAAGTGCACCTTTTTCTTTATCTGTTGTAGCGTAGATACGCTTGCGAGCTTCTTCTTTACCATACTTCTCTTCAAGAGCAGCACGGAAAATACGGAATGCTACAGCAGGCTCTGTTGTTGTTCCAGACTTCGAAATAACATTGACAGAGAAATCCTTGCCTTCAACGAGATCCAAGAGATGCGTAATATATGTAGAGCTAATATTGTTACCAGCGAAGTAAATCTCAGGTGTCTTACGCTTATCTTTTGGAAGCATATTGTAGAATGAGTGTGACAGAGCTTCAATGGCTGCTCGCGCGCCTAGGTAAGATCCACCAATACCGATAACGATAAGCACATCAGAATCACTTTGAATCTTCTTCGCAGCTTTCTGAATGCGTGCAAATTCTTCTTTATCATATTGTGTAGGTAAATCAATCCATCCTAAAGCGTCAGATCCTACTCCAGTTCCATTGTGTAACTGCTCATGAGCAAGCTTGATAGGTTCAGCTAAATAGTCAATTTCATGTTGATTGATAAAAGAAAGAGCTTTACTGTAATCAAAATCAATTTTCTTAGACATAGGTAATGGTAACCTCCCGATTGTTTTTCTATTACTCTCTACAACTACTGTAAACAAGAATACTTCAAAATCCTAGCACTGGCAAGGTTGTACATCATATGAACGCAACTCATTACTACGACCAATGGATTGTATGGGATGCAAATGTTAAAATAAATAACGTACATATCTTAAGATTGCGAAGGTGATACATGTGAAGAAGATTGGTTTTATAGGACTGGGTACCATGGGTTTGCCGATGGCAATCAACCTAATGAACAACGGATTTGAAGTAACGGTCTACAACCGTACCTCTTCTAAATGTCAATCGCTTATAGCCAAGGGCGCATCACTTGCCAAAACACCACGTGAAGCAACTGTTGGACAAGACGTCATCATCACTATGGTGAGTAATGACGATTCGATTCTTAGTATTTATTATGGTGAAGATGGCATTCTTGCATCCATTGGCAACGGACACACTGTTATTGATTCAAGCACCATTTCACCAGAATTGGTCAAACAATTAGCTACTGAAATAACCACACGAGGTGGACACTTTCTGGATGCCCCAGTAACAGGTAGCAAACCGGCAGCGATCGATGGCACACTGGTCTTCATGGTCGGTGGCGACGATAAGATCATATCCGATCAATCCGACATTTTTGACACCCTAGGAAAAAAGGTGCTCCATATGGGCCCAAATGGTAGCGGAGCTGTTGCTAAATTAGCTCATAACACGATGGTTGGCATCAACAATCTAGCTTTAGTTGAGGGTCTAGCCATGGCTTCAAAAGCAGGCATTCCTGCGGACACCTTCCTAGAACTTGTCCAGTTAGGTTCTGCTGGAAGCAAAGCCGCTGATCTGAAAGGTCGTAAGATCATCGATCATGACTTCAGTAATCAGTTCTCTTTACAGCTTATGCTCAAAGATCTGAAGTTAGCCTCTTCACTTACTGATACCATCGGTCTACCTACGCCTATGCTGAACCTAGCAAAGAGCTTATTCCAAACAGGACAAAGTCAGGGCTTCGGAGAAGAAGATCTCTCTGCTGTTGTGAAATGCTACGAAGCATGGATCGGACATACCATTGGTGGTAAGCCTTTGTAACATTTGATCCGATATATTGTAGTAAAAAGGGTATGCCCGTCGTTATATACGGGCTTACCCTTTTTAACATTCTATTTCATACTTTTGTTATAGATTATAGTAGCGCTTTGACACGACTAACTACATTCTCAACATTAAAGCCGTACTCTTTCATGACACGATCCCCCGGTGCAGATGCTCCAAATGTAGAAATACCTAGAATATCACCTTGATCTCCAACATATTTCTCCCATCCAAGTGGATAAGCCATTTCAACCGCTAGACGAGCTTTCACTTCAGGCAAGATCACAGAATCTTTATAAGCCTTATCTTGCTTCTCGAATAAATCCCAACTTGGCATACTGACAACACGTACCTCGATGCCCTCTTTCGCTAACTCTTCTTGTGCCTTCACAGCTAATTGAACTTCGGAACCTGTAGCAAGGATCTGCGCTACTGGCTTGCCATTCTTCGCATCTGCAACGACATAAGCTCCACGTTTAATACCTTCACGCGCGCCATCTACGGATGCAGCAAGAATCGGAAGATTCTGACGTGTTAATACTAGAGCTACTGGGTTAGAAGTATTCTCAACCGTATACGCCCATGCTGCAGAAGTCTCATTCGCATCCGCAGGACGAATAACGGTAAGACCTGGAATAATACGTAGTGAAGCTAACTGTTCGATCGGTTCATGTGTTGGACCATCTTCACCTACTGCGATACTATCATGTGTCAATACATACGTTACCGGCAGACCCATGATGGATGCTAGACGTATTGCTGGACGTAAATAGTCCGTGAATACAAAGAATGTTCCACCGAAGATCTTAAGTCCTTTATGCAATGCAATACCGTTCATAGCAGCCGCCATACCAAATTCGCGGACGCCATAATATACATTGCGGCCTGAATAATCTTCAGGATTAAATGTAGGTAAGCCATTCAAATGCGTCATCGTTGAGCTTTCTAAGTCCGCAGATCCACCTAGTAGCTGTGGCACACGTCCAACTAGACCGTTCAATGCTTTACCAGAAGCAACACGAGTGGATACGGCGTTATCTTCCGTACTGTATTTAGGAAGATCAGCATCCCAACCTTCAGGTAATTGTTCAGATACGGCGTTCTCGAACTGTGCTGCAAGCTCAGGATATGCCTTTTTATATTGTGCAAATTGCTCTTCCCATGCTTTATAGGAGTCAATTCCTTTTTGTTTCACAGTAGCGAAATGTTCACGAACTTCTTCCGGCACATAGAAATCTTCTTCATATACCCATTTATAATATTCTTTCGTTAACTTCGCTTCGTCAGCGCCTAGTGGAGAACCGTGCGTACCGCCACTTCCACCTTTACCCTGCTTGTTAGGGCTACCATAACCAATGACGGTTTTCACTTCAATCAATGTTGGACGCTCTAAATCCGCTTGTGCTTCTTTAATTGCTTTCTCAATGGCAGGTAGATCATTGCCATCTTCTACGCGCAATACTTGCCATCCATAAGCTTCGAAACGCTTTTGTACACTCTCAGAGAAGGAGAGATTAAGTTTACCGTCCAATGAAATATCGTTGGAATCATATAGCGTGATTAACTTACCTAATTTAAGATGTGCTGCCAATGATGCGGATTCGCTAGAGATTCCTTCCATAAGATCACCATCTCCACAGATAGCATACGTGAAATGGTCAACCACTTTGAAGTTATCTTGGTTATACGTAGCACCTAGTTGTGCTTCTGCCATAGCCATACCAACAGCCATACCAATACCTTGACCCAAAGGACCCGTTGTAGCATCCACACCTGCCGTGTGACCATACTCTGGGTGTCCTGGCGTTAAGCTTCCCCATTGACGGAATTGCTTCAATTCTTCCATTGGAAGATCATACCCGCTCAAATGAAGTAAGCTATACAACAACATGGATCCATGTCCAGCAGATAATACGAAACGGTCACGATTGATCCATGTAGGTTCATCAGGATTATGATTCATCGTCTTAGCGAATAGCTGATACCCCATAGGCGCAGAACCCATTGGCATACCTGGATGTCCAGAATTCGCCTTCTCAATAGCATCAATCGATAACGTACGAATCGTTGTAATGGATAAATTATCAATCTTATTATTCTCTTCTTTGTTGATTACTTGATTATTGTCAGTCATCTTTATCCTCCTCTTATATCTGTAGAATCATCACTTACGGAGCATTCAAAACTATATTTATTGTGTATACACGAAATAAACACGGTTTGAATGTCTCAATATGACTTATTGTAACACTTGGCTCACTTCTTTTCCATAGCCTTGTTCAGTTTTCACCTTCCGCACATGACTTATTCCCCATAAATAAATAATATAATCATTTAGAAGGTCTAAATGAATCATAGTAAATCAAGAGAAGCCTATGTTAGACTATAAATACATTACAACCCAATACAACGCAATAAGTTACTTTCTAACCCATAATATACCGTAATGAAAAGTTTGACGCGGAGGATGATATAGATGTCTGATGAGTATGAAGTCTATGTTCTATTAACGGATACGGGAACACTTCTTACAAAGACTATTAAATGGTTCACCAAAGATCCTCTTAATCATGCATCAATCGCTTTTGATCGAGAATTAACACAAGTGTATAGCTTCGGTCGAAAGAATCCGAGCAATCCCTTTTTCGCAGGTTTTGTAAAGGAAGATATGAATGGTGATTTCTTCAGAGATGCTACATGTGCAGTATACTCCTGTAAAGTTACTGCCCAGGAATACGATAATATTCGCAACCAAATTCTCCATATGGAACTCAACCATGATCAATATAAATATAATCTGATCGGCATGTTCGGACTCTTACTCAATATCCAAATTAAGAGAGACAAGACCTATTTCTGTTCTCAATTCGTAGCTACTGTATTTGAGACTAGCGGGGTACGTCTAGTGAATAAGTGTTCATCCTTTGCTACGCCAGGTGACTTCGTCCATACGTCGCAACTGGAGTTAATCTATGCTGGAGATCTTCGACCTTATGTTATACCCTCAAAGTTACCTTTCAAACGTACCGTAACGGCGTAACGTGCAAACATAGCAAACTTACGAAATGCACAGATAAATAACAAGCGGATATCGGTTATGTGCCGATATCCGCTTGTTGTTTTATATATACGATACTTGACACTACCAATCCAATAAAGAATCCAGAGATAGAAGAAACAATTACAATACCAATGAGATTATGACTTGAGGTAAATATTAATTTTAATAATATGGTTGTTAGCATGATCAGAAATACCAATGTCCAATATTTGATTTTAGCTACAGTTGCTATGCTAATATATTTATTACTCACTGGGCTTTTATTGAGCATTCGTAATATGATTATTCCCTCAACGAATAATCCCACAATTGATAACGTATATTGGAGGAGTTTATATATAGGAATGCCCACCATATGACCTTGCAAAAATATATATTTAGAAACCATTTTTCCCGACTGATGTGTAAATGCATCAACTAAGATATGTGAGTAAAACCCAACAATGACAGAGATAATAAAAACAACCCAGCTACGTAACTTATCCAATTTCCACTCTTGAATGATTCCATAAGCTTTTGCATCCAACTGAAAGATAGAAGGTAAATTATGAGCTAGAGGGACCTTAATCAAATAATGAAAGACAAAGGCCAACACTATACTTAATGGAATAGCTTGATAGAAAAGTCCTTCTAAAGAATGGCCTATAGTCTGATAAGGCTCAAGTGCTATGAAATATTCAAAATCTGGAGCCATACTACCAAGAATAATTCCTGTTAAACTAATATATTTGGGTTTCATAACCTTTAATGGTGCAGCAAACATTGGATGTGCAAGCGTAAAGGGCATATATCTAATTCCTTTCATTAATCATGAATGACTTCCGTTCCTGCGATGAAATCGTGAAGGGCTCGTTTATCTTCCCGGAGGGAAACCATAAATACACTGACAATGACTCCGATACCCAATGTCAGTGCATAGACTATTCCCCCGACAATATTACGTAATAGCATCGTCCCAATACCAGGAGAAGAATGATCGCTAACTTTTCTAATACGTATTCTGCAGATTCGTTTGCCTATGGTATAGCCGCCCCAGATGACGGGTAGGATCAATATATACAAATCCATGAAGAGACCCTTCAGGGTTCCTTCACTATCCCAACCTCCAAAAATGATAGCTAGTGGTATGCCAACAATAAGTCCATCTAGTATTCCAGCACCTAATCTAACCCAAAACCCCGCTTCTTGATTCATAAAAAGCTCCTTTCTTTATGATTAAATAAAAGTCAGATACATCTTTTGATTGATTCTTCGAAATGAAGACACTTCTGCAAATCTTTACTTAAGGATTAAACGTCAATAGTTGTAAAAAAGTCACTAGTTTTGTTCAAATTTCTGTATGGTTAAGCTTTAGTTGCATAAAGTACAGCTATTTACTGGATTATCAACAATATAGACGAATCTGATTAATTTAGATGCCATTCATGCACTTACATGCCTACCTTATCATTATTCCTTGTGATTAAGTGCTCTTTTTGCAGTTACTATGAACGTTCTTCTCTACAGACATTAAAAAATGCACCCCTTAGAATTTCATCAGTTCAACCTAAAGGTTATTCCAATGTCTATTCTATGGGATGCATTTCAACACAAAGTTCACATAACACATTTCTTATCCTATTGTTATTCTTGTGGTCGTCCACCCGGTTCTAAGCCGGATTCGGAAGCTGTCATCAAAGGTCTCACTGTTAGGTCACTGTGGACGCGAATCTGACAAGATAAACGGATCGTAGGATCTGTGATTTCTTTCTTCGCCAGAAGCTCTGCTTCCACTTCACCGATTGCTCCTGCGTCGCCTTCAAGAATCTCTACCCGACAAGTTGTACATCTTGCATTTCCCCCACAACGGTGTAGAATATCCACACCATGGTCTTCAAGGACAAGTACTAACTTTCTACCTTCCTCCGCTTGAAATGAGTCTTTACCTTCTACTTGAATTGTTGGCATGTTATTAGCTCCCTTCGATGAACCTATTCTATATGTTACCTTATCTTAGCAATAATATGTGAGAATCTATGCCAACTTAGCGCGAATTGCGCTTCTTCGCGGCGAGCAGGCGGTCCATCGACGTGGACCGCGCCTGATCCTGCGGTGGCGCATTGGCCGCCGCCGCTTCCTTGCTCGGCTCGGCCTTCGGCTGCCGAGCCTGCTCTACCGACGGCGGCGGAACACTCGCCGCCGAAGGCACTTCTGCACCGCCACGCTCCGTGGGCGGTGCTCCCAGCGGTGGCTTCGCCCCACCGCTGCGGTAAAAGGCTGCGGCGCGTTCCTTGCGCGCCGCAAGCCGGGTGACGCCGGCATCGGGCGAAGCCTCGCCGGCGGGGGCAGGTCGCCGCCGTAACATGGCGGCGATCCGCTCACCCATCGCAGCCCACGGGAGCGCCAATCGGCGCACTGCGATGTCTACGGTCCAGAGCAATAGCGCTGCTACAAGCAGAACATAGCTAATGTCATGGAGCATACGGCTAGGTCTGGCCTTTGGGGCGAAGAGCTGTTCCGGCTGATCCCATGATAACATTCGTCCACCTGTAAGTTCAGCTAGTTGACGAAGCATCTGATTCGCACGTCCATTCCCTATGCGATATTCAGGAGAATACGGCACGACAAATCCCGTCCCAGGTGCAATCATCTTATGATCATCCCCATGATGATCTACGAGAGACAACATAAATGCACCGGGTTGATTAACCATCAACTCACCGGTATATTGACCAGGTGATTCTTGATATAGCTTCACTTCCTGCTCCTTCAAATCCTCGCCTGTTACGATAGCTAATATTTCATCAGGTGGAGATTCATCCTCCGTTGCCATGACTTGCAACTGAACTTGGTTCCCACTGACCTCTGTCTTGATATCGTAGGGTGAAGCTATGAATTGTGGGAAAGTCCACTTGATCATCTGCGTCAGAATATTAGGGAATGCCGACCAAGAGACCCAATCCTTAGACCATTTCCCCGTCACATCACTGGTCCATGCCACACTTCTACCAGATCCATACTGCCATCTAGCAAGTATTGGATCAGGTTCTGGGCTAACAAGGACCGTTTGCGCTGTCGATTTAGCCGTGGTAGCCACATAACCATTCAGATTAGGTGCACCCGCTTCAAATAGCGATTGCCAATCCCCTGCATCCTGCATCGCTGGGGTGAATGGTTTATCTACAATATAAGATTGAGCCATTATGACCGCTTCCCGACTGAAGATCGCAGGGATCGTGGTTGCATCTTGCACGAAATAATATCTTCCTTTGGCAGCTTCGGCTAATGTTTGTAGCAACACGGTATCTGAGTCCGCGCCCACAGCGACAGATGAAAGCGTCATATGATCACCTGTCATTTGCTGAATCAATCCATCGTACCCTGTATTACCTTCTGATTGTCCATCCGTCAGAAGAATAATATGCTTCCTTTGTGCTTCAATCTGCAGTAATTGTTGCACAGCTTCTCTAACGGCAGGATAGATCTCAGTCCCACCCTGTGGCTGAATCGATTGAATCTGGCCAAGAATCTCATCCTTGTTCGTCATCTTCGTAGGTGTAACCACCCACCATGGTTGACTATCAAAAGCCACAACACCAACGGTATCCTTGGGACGTAATAACTCGACCGTTCTTATGGCTGCTTCCTTCGCAAGCTCTATTTTATCACCACCCATACTACCGGAACGATCAATCACTAGAATCAATGCCATAGAGGGAATTTCCCTTTTGCCTTCCAGATCCATCGACACGGGAAGTAACTTCTCAATCGGTGTCTTGAAGTAACCACCCATGCCGAAGCTATTCTCTCCCCCTGCCATCATGAATCCAATGCCGTAGCTTCTAACCGCTTGTTCGATAAGTTCCATCTGCTTACCACCGACTTGATTCCCTGATACATTATTGAACACAATGCTATCGTACGCGCCATATTTCGCTAGCTCGGAGGGTAACACTTCCGGAGCAATGAGATCATACCGAATAAGAGAAGCTGTTAAAGCAGCAGTGATATTACCAGAAGTTCCCGCATCCCCTTCTACAACAAGTACTTTAGGCGGACCTTCCACGCGGGTAAAAGAATACCCTACATTATTCGCGGATTGCTCATCTCCATCAATGAAGATTTCAGCACGATAACGATGAAGCCCCGTTGTCTGGGCTAATCCTTTCATTGCATAACGATTATCGCCAGGCGTTACCTCTACCTGTTGTCTTCCAATCTCACGATTATCTTCATACAGACGCAGTTCTCCCGTCGACTCATATGTACTTCGTAGCATCACTTCGAAATAAAAGGCTTCCGCTTGGTACAGCCTATCAGGGATGTTAAGCTCTTCTACAGCTACATCGTTCATCTGTGGTTGGGGTGACTCCAATATATCTACAACAATACCTCGGTCTTGTAACAACCTTCCGGCCGAGAGCATGCTGCCCACATTCTCTTCACCATCGGTGATCATCACCAATCGTGAATCACTCTTGTTACTTAGCATACCGCTACCGAGCTGCATCCCCGCTTCTAAATGACTGAATTCTCGGTTAAGCGATGCATTCAGATGTACCCCATCCATCTGTGAACTTGACAGTTTCCGCTCTACAGCGGCTCCCAGTCCTGAAGATACAATGGATACAAGATCTTGTTGTTCTTTATATGTAGAAGATTGCTCCATCCAATGTTGTAATTCCTCCCCATCAGGCATGCTGAAAGAACGGTCAACGACGTAGACGACTTCTTTCTGATATAGAACAGTATACGTCTGAATTCCTGATAGAATCAGAACAAGCAATAATAAGATCACTGACCGAATACCTATCGCCCATCTCTTGCGTGAACGTGTTAAGCGATAGTCCGATCGATAGGCATAGATCATAACCACAGTGAATGGAATAAGTAATAATAACAGCCAAGGATGACTAAATTGAATGCCCACGCTGGTACACCCCCCATTCCAACAGAATCAGAACTAACGCTAGTCCCGCAATCAACCATATCAGTGACATGGGAATCAGCCCTTCATCTGTCTTGACACTCGCACTATTATTCTGTTCTGTATCCCCTACTTCAACGTTCGGAGCAGCTATCTCCTTCGCCAATGATAAGGCTACCTTTTCCCCTAGCGCTCCTTCAAAAGGATCCGCTGTGACATCCACCCAATAACGTGATGTATCCCCCTTAGTATCCTGTTGTTCAAAAGCATACAATCCAGGAACGCTTGGTGTCTTCTGTGCCGTAGTGTATCCACTTGAACCTTGATCTGCGTCTATCGCATCTACTTTGTTGGATAAGGCAAGCCCACCTTGAGCAACCCACTGTGCCTTAGTGACATCGGACATAAGTGGCACATCTATGCTATTGCCAGCAATCACTCTACCTAGACCGTAACCACTTTCACTGGTTAACCACGAGACGGCATGATTCACCATGATTGGGAATTCTGCAGACAACGGAAGATCGCTATCTTCTAGCCTAAAAAGATAGGATAACCTCGGATGTCCATCTTTTTCACCTGCATAAATAGCTGGTTTATTCCCAATCTCCACAATGGCTTCGCCCCAATCCAGATCATTCCTATCTAGAACTGTTCCGAAATAGATACCTGACAATGTGAGGTATTCGGTCAACGCATGATTCTTCAACTTGACTCTTTCCCCACCCGCCTTGACTGCTTTCCCAGTACCACCTATCGTCCACAACGCTGTCTTCTTTAGCATCTGTGCCCATTCATCGTTATGTAGAAATTCTGGCATTTCCCCATCAACTACAATGAGATCAGGCACTTCCTTTGGAATAGGGGGTGATGACATGCCTATTCCTCCATCTTCCTGTTCATTTGCATCCGTTCCTGTGGTTGAAATAATCATCTTCGTCATCTCCGCCCCAGTTAACTGAATCGCTTTCTCTAAGAACAAATTGCCTGAGGATAATAACAATATCCGAGGGGTTGAACTTTTATGATTGAATGCATATGAGACATTATCCGCTTCATATGCATCTGCATCTTGTAATTCCAAACGATACACCTGCGCATCTTGTACATTTTCTAATCGAAATGTCATTGTTTTTGTGCCGGACCATTCTGCGGTCTGTGTCAATAACAATTCATCGTCACCATATAGACTGTAGTCAGTCGGTCTGGTCTCTCCTACCGAACTTTGCAATACAACTACAGCCGTATTACCCGTAGATTGTTGCTGTATGCCGAATTGCTTGATCGCTATATTCCTTAATGTCTGTGTATCGATCATCATAACCTTACTAGGCACTTGAAAAGAAATGCCTTCTGCGTTACCTTTCCACTGACCATCTGTAAACACAACCACTTCCGCATCTTGTCCATCCCTTGTTAAGGCTGTGGCCAGCGACAGTGTCTCCTTATAAGATGCTTTACCATAATACGGTTGCAGACTATCGATGGCTTCCTCAACACGCGCATGACTCTTCTCTCGAGATACAACAATCTGAGGCTCTAAGTCCAGACTTAGCAGTGTGATTTCACTCGACTTGGCATGCTCTTTCAAATAATCCTTCATCTGCGATTTCAGTAGATCCAGTCGAATACCCTGTTGATTAATAGATTCACCTTCCCTATTAGGTTCCGCTATCTTGGCACTCATACTTCCCGAAGTATCCGCCACCATAACCATATGATCTTTGGCTTGATCAGATACCCACCAATACGGCTGCATCAAGGAAAACACAAGTAAAGCCGCAACAATGAGCTGCAACCAGAGCAATAATCGATTCTGTAATTTCTGCCAAGGTCGATTCGCCTCAACATTCCGAAGGACTCGTTGCCATAGAAGATGACTCGGTACCAACGTATTTATAAATTTGCGTTTTAACAAATACATCAGAATTATAGCTGGTAGGCTTAAGCCGAATACCATCCCATACCATGACCCGATCCCCATTTGAGCACCTCCTAAAAGTTTTGCGAAGCAAAACTTACATCGTAAGCGTTACTGAGTTTTGCGTAGCATGACATCGTAAGCGTTACTGAGTTTTACGAAGTCACGACTAATCTAGACTCCGCTAATATTCTAAATACAGCTTCTTCTAAAGGCGTGTCATTCGGAATAAGCACATGCGATATGCCACGATCTGCAGCATAACTGGATAAATGGGTATAATATTTATCCCATTCCGCTACATATTGTCTCAATATTTTACCTGTGATCGCCACATCCGTGCCTGTACCCAGCTCGCTATCTACAAGCTTTAGGTCTCCACTGAACGAAGGATTCATTTCTTCCTGCGACACAATATGAACTAGGACAACCTCTTGCCCAGCAGCCATAAGGCGAGACAATACGGTTCCAATCTCCTCTTCTTCATCCTGATGCCAGAAATCAGAGAATATCCAAGTCATGCCCGGGAGTCTAGGAACCGCACCTGGTTCACCAAAGGATGCAGTCAAGCTACCTACTTCCCCGACGGATGCATTTTCGAGAAATTGAAATAAACGATGTGCTGCACCACGTCCTCTTACGATAGGAAGACGCGAATCCATTGAGCCACTATAACAAGCAACTTGTAGCCGCTCATAAGAGCACAAAGCAATATAACCTACACTTGCTGCTAACTGCTTCGCATACTGTAATTTACTGGGAACAACCTGATTCCCATCGGAACTCCCCTTACCTGTGCGTTGTCCGAAGTCCATGGACTTGGAACAATCTACATATATACTGACCATCAATTCCTGTTCATCCAGGAACTGGCGAATGAACGGCTTACCTGTACGAGAATATACACCCCAATCGAACCGCCGAATATCATCTCCAGGTGTGTATCGACGGTAATCAGCGAATTCAAGCGATGAACCTAACCGATGTGAACGACGTTTACCTTGAAGTATACCTGCCACTCTTCTACCCGCACCCAAACTCAATCTTTCTAATCGAGGAAGCCACTCGGTCGGAAGTAAATATGGCTCGTTCATGTTATTGCTCCAAGAGTATCCATGATTTCTTGAATGATCTGATCTGTCGTGATTCCTCTTGCTTGTCCTTCGAAATTCAAAAAGATCCGATGTCTTAACGCCGGGATAGCTACCGCATGAATATCTCCGATCGAGAGATGCATTCTTCCATGGCATATCGCCCTGATCTTCCCTGTGGAGATGATCGACTGGATTCCTCGTGGTCCAGAACCGAACCTCACATTCTTACGAACACCCTGCGGTGCGGAACTTTCTTCTGGATGTGTCATCATCATCAATCTAACCGCATAATCAAGCACTTCCTCCGCAACTAGGACTTCTCGCGCTCCTCGCTGAATCTCGATAAGCTCTGTTGCATTTGCCTGTGTGGTCACCGTTGCTTGAAGAGAAGACGTCGTTCTGCGTACAATTTCCTTCAGTTCATCTGCATTGGGATAAGGGACCAGAATCTTCAATTGAAAGCGATCCAGCTGTGCCTCAGGCAAAGGATAGGTTCCTTCATTCTCCAAAGGATTCTGCGTTGCCAATACGAAGAAGGGTTGTGGCAATACATGTGTCTCATTGCCAATCGTAACCGTGTGCTCTTGCATGGCTTCTAGCAAGGCACTTTGCGTCTTAGGTGTAGCGCGGTTAATCTCATCTGCCAGGACGATGCTACTAAAGATAGGTCCACTTTGAAAAGTCATACCCGTCACACCTTGATTCCCAAACGATAGAATTTGTGTACCCGTAATATCACTTGGCATTAAATCAGGTGTGAATTGGATTCGTGAGAAAGATAAGTCTAAGCTGTAGGCTATCGTTCGGACGAGCATTGTTTTACCCAATCCAGGTATCCCTTCTAATAGGGCATGACCACCCGAAAATATACACCATAATAACTGTTCAACCACCTCATGTTGACCAACAATCACTTCTCCAATCTGCTCACGCACACGAGAGATGGTATCCTTCCACACTAAGGGCTGTATATTACTACTAGTCATATTTTTCCTCCTGACAACTTGTATACGTACGAAACCACATTATCAGTTTGGATGAATGGCTGTGAAATAACTCTCCACCAATCCCTGCATTTTCCGTGGAAGTTGGCTTCTATTCAGCGTCTTCTTAGCTTCAGCGGCATAGTCCTCATACACTTCTTCATAAGGACGACTAGCACCATCCATCATAGGTGATGTACCGCCTTTTTGAATATCCCCGCCTCCACCTTGAATAGATCCACCATCGGTTTGCAGTCCATCTTTTCCGGCCATAGAACGGGGTGTAGTCACTAAATCCCGACTACCTACACCAGAACCAGACCCCGAGCCAATTCCCGCTCCTTGACTGCCATTACCACCTGATCCCGAACCCGAACCTGATTCTGAACCATTACCGTTGTCTGATCCTAAGCCGTTGCCATTTCCTTGACCAGAACCGCTGCCATTCCCTTGCCCTTCGCCTGACCCGGAAGAACTGCCCTGTCCTGACCCTGTACCCGGTCCTTTGCTTGGCTCTCCTTGACTGGAACTACCTCCTGCTGATTTGCCAGCTTGTGCTAACTGCTCTGCATTTCCTCCACGACTCCATGTGTCGGAATGCGTAAGACCGGCGGTAGCCATTTGTTCCGCAAGACCCAATCCTTGCTGTGCTAATGCAGCATTAAGGGCAGACGCTCCTTCAACTTGTTCCATGGCTTGCATCTTAGCCTCTATGGCATCAGATAACGCTAATTCTAGCTGTTGTAATGCTTGGTCTTGCTCCGTTGAACTGCCTTTCTCCAATGCTTGTTCCAATTGCTTCAACGAATCCTTAACCTGTTGATTGTCCGAATTCGCAGGCATTTCATTCGTAAGTTTATTTAGAGCTTCCCGTATCTTTTCTTTTTCTTCCAAAGATAGCTTACGCATTTCATTCTTTAGATCACTTGTTGCTTTCTTCAGTTGATCCTTACTATGATTCTGTAGACTCTTAGCAAGTGAGGTTAATGGAGATACGCGCTTAATTTGTTCTGCCATCTCCATCAATGACTTCTCCTTCAATTCCTCTTTCTTAGCTAATTGTGCAATAGCTTTCATTGTTTTCTCTAATTGGTCAAGTACCTTTGCTGGATCTTTCTGTTCTTTCAAATCATGCTCTAATGTCTCTAATTGCTCTTCAAGAGGTTGTTTGATTGTAGGGTTAAGTTTCGTCAATTGTAGCTTCTTGGCTAACTCATTTACCTGTTTCTCTTGGTTATTTATCCACTCTTCTTGTTGTTTAGCTTCGGCAATGATTCTTTCTTGGGGATTCGGAAGGATGGACAAGATCAACACCATGACAACCAAAGAACCACAGATGATCCAAAGCTTACGCCTTCTTGGAAGAGGAAGTCTTTTCTTCCTATCGGAAGTAAACTGCTGTCCATATTGAGCGGCTTGTTCCCTTTGCCAATGAACTGCTACGCTCTCTATATTGTGAAAAGATAATGCCGTGACCATCATGTCACTTCGTTCATTCTCATGTGTTAATTCGTCCATAACCTTTGCTGCATAAGTTAGATGAATTCGACGAATAGAGCCGTATATAGTGGCTATGATGACACATACAGTCCATAAGCCTATAGCCAAAACTCGAACATTTGCTATAGGCCATATTCTAGCTATCCCTAACAAGACTAGAGATAGCACTAATCCGCCAATACAACCGTAACTTCCGTAGATCAGCATGCGAAATAACTGTAACCTTCTACGTGTCATAGCAACGGAATGTTGAATTATCTCCATATGATCTACTGGGTTCTTCTGATCCATGATCCTCACCTCATTGCCTAGTCAACATGATCATCGTGTTTAGTTAACCAATTGATCATTTGCCTCCGGTCGATTCATTTGTGGCTTATGTTTTTTCCGTCTACGAACAGGTCGAATGGAACGAATACTAATCAATAACGAGCCGATAATAACAACGGTATAGACAAGAACGAATTCAACCCACAGTTGAATTGGAGCATTCGTATTCATGGATGAACCTTGTACAAAGAATACAGACTCGGAGAAATCTGGCTGAAAGATACTCATCATGGCTGCTGCAGGATTCAATCCTAATATGAACCCAATCCAAGAGTAGGTTGCTCCCGTGCCACCTCCGAAGTAATTCCCTCGCCAAAAACTCATCAAAAACAGATATAGCAACCCCGTAATTAGGAAGATAAAGATACCTACGCTGTAGGTTACAATAATCGAAACCATCGTCCGCTTAAATAGTGTTGAGAACATGATCCCAAGCGAACCCAACAACAACATTACGAATAGAAAAAAGAAGAATAACACGATAAGCTGTTTGGGTGAGATCCCCCCAAACAAGAAGACAATACTATACACTGGTAAAGTTGAGATCACAATCAAAGCCATAAAGCTAAGAGAGGATAGTAACTTACTAAGAATAATTGTCGTTGAACTCTGTTGCGTCGTAAGCAGCATACTTAGTGTTTGCTTCTCACGTTCACTACTAATTACTCCTGCAGTCAGCGCAGGTGCCATAAATGCAATCATCAACAATTGCGTAAAACTCAGGACATAGAACATCATCTGACTCATACCCGAATTGAATTGTTGCGTACCACCATTACTATTTAAGTACATCGTTGTATACATAAATCCCATAGCTATGAAACCCAACACTAGAATGTACAGCATCACAGATACCACCGCACGAGGTGAACGCATTCGAAGTCTAAATTCCTTATCAAGTACAGGATTTATCCATTTCCTACTCCAGTTCATTGTCCTAGCCCCCCTTTGGTAATCTCTAAGAATACATCTTCCAAGTTAGACTGAGCTTCATGAAAAGATAGAACTAAGAATCCCCAAGAGATCATTTGCTGAAGTAGCTGAGCTTGTTCTACTTCCCCGCCATTGAAATGAACATGAACGCCTGTTTGGTCACTAAGCACGCCACTTATGAAAGGTTCATCACGAAGTTTCTCTGCAAGTTCTTCTTCTCTTTCTAATGTGCGAATATGCAATATTTTCTTCACACGCAAACGGGTCTGAATATCTGCAACTTTACCTTGCGCAATCATTACACCATGCTCAATAACACCGATTTCATCTACCATTTCAGCTAGTTCAGGTAAAATATGCGATGAGATAATAATTGTTTTCCCCATTAACTTCAGTTCTTTCAATATTTCTCTCATCTCAATACGTGCACGTGGATCAAGCCCAGAAGCCGGTTCATCCAGTATCAACACTTCAGGATCATGCACAAGGCATCGAGCTAGACAAAGCCTTTGTTTCATTCCTCTAGAAAGGCTATCCACATAACTATCCGCTTTATCCGTTAAGTTCACCAAGTCTAGTAATTGAGGAATAAGCTTCTCTCGTTCGTTGCGTGGAATATGATAACTTGCTCCATAGAAATGTAGATATTCTGTTGTCTTCAGTTGATCGTACACCCCGAAGAAGTCAGGCATATATCCAATTTTCTTCCTGACTTCCTTCGGATGTTCCGTCACTTCATAGCCATCTACCTTCGCTGTACCTGAGGTAGGTAACACCAATGTGGCTAATATCGACATCGTTGTTGATTTACCCGCACCATTTGGACCTACGAAACCAAACACAGTTCCCTTTGGTATGGTGAGATTGATATCTTTCAAGGCATCGAATTGACCATATCGTTTGCTCAGATGTGAGATTTCAATCATGGTTTCACCCTACCTTTCAGTCTTATATCCGGCATCGAGAATACCGTGTCGCTCTTTGTAGTTACCGCCATTCTTAGCATCTTTCCATTCATGAGATAATGTTCTACATTGGCGGGGATGATGAACTCATTACTCTTCCAGGTGATAACTTCCCATGCTAACTTGTGTTCATTCCATATTTTGAATTCCGTATTCTGATCGATTCTCGTTGCAAGTAACGTTATTTCTTCATATATGGTATTGCCTTCTACCTGTGGAATGTCATATTCAAATGTAGCCGTTCCTTGTGACATATGGATTAGACCATCCATCTCAACGCCCCAATTACCTGCGTTCACTTGAGAAATATCAGGGATGACATAACCAAACGGGATATTAATCACATCATTCTGAACTAGATTCAGATGAACACGCTGTGCCCAAAGATTTAATTGATTACTTGAGATCGCTTTGCCTTCATGTGTATAGTTCAATAATTGTTCATCACTCCATGCCATAATAAAGGAACCTTGTTGATACCACGAAGTGTTGGGTACGTAATTCATTAAGATCTCACGTTCCCGATTAAATGGGTCATTGTTATTCGCATATGGGAATAATAACGATCCTAGATCCCAACTTGACATGCCTATGCTCTGACCTTTTATCGTTGAGATCTGTTGAATCTCTTCATTCTTAGCTAGATCCCCTAATTTATACAGTTCCCCTCCAATAACAAGGACAACGTTAGTTAAATCACTTGTCGTTGCATTCTTAATCTGTCCTTCAATATTGCCATGTACATTCAGATGTATGTTGACGTCCAATTGTCCATCCGTTCGATTACCAGTTCGTTCTACTCCGAATTTAGCAAGTGACCACTGTGGCATATTCAAAAGATCGACCGTCGTTACTTTACTACCTACTTCTATGAAATTGTTATCAGCATTCCCATTCCCGAATCCATTATTATCACGTTGCAATCTTATATGTGTGTCCTTAGGGAATTCTAATGTATAATCTCCACTCTTTGGTGTGAAGAACGCCGTGGCACTTGTCATACCACTGCTACCTCGTCCATCTAATTCCAAGATATTTATCGTATGTGCTAACTCCTTGGTCTTATCCCCTGAACCTACGGTGTACACCGTAGCGCTTGCCATGAGTGCAATTAGAGGTATCATCCACCATGCCCATTCTCTCTTATCAACCTTCCGCAATATCAAATATAATAAGGGTGCCACTACAACAATATAGATCAACAACATCCAGACTAATGCCATGAAGCTAGGCATTCTGAGTGAAGGGAAATAATTTAGAATGGAGCTCAAATTATTTAAGTTGTTGTCTCTTATCATCGGTGCATTTTGATTGATTAAAGGAAGTTCCTCTCTCAACAAATGAGACCACACCTTAGGATGTCCACTCCATGAGGCGATCGGTGGCATGGAAAGATCATAAGCGGCATATAGCACTTTGCCTTGCTCTACAGGGCGCATGGCGAATAGCGGTCTATTCTCTGCTGTATAGAGGACTTGACTATCCTTTAAAGGTTCTGCGTTTGATAACGTAAATTTACCATCAAGTTGAAGCGATTGCGCCCCCAAGGCAGCTAGTTCAGGCAATTCTGATACGGCAAATGTCCCCTTATATTCAACCGGTGACAACTCCGCAAATGCTGCCGCTGACTTCGGATACCCAGCTCCACCAGCAAGAATTAGCGTACCTCCAGACTTCACCCAGCCCGAAATGCCATTGATCTGTGATTTACTCAGCGTGTCGGATGAGAATCTATTAATAACCAATACATCTACACTGTCCAGCAACATTGCATCTTCTGGTATTCTCGCTGGACTCATTGAAATGATATTGAGGTCGTACCCGTTACCACGAAGAACATTCATGAAATTCATCGTATCTGGATCATCCGATAATACACCAATATTTGCACCATCTACGGGCAGTCCTTCTAAATATGACTTACCAGATGTGAACGGAATATGCTTTCCTTTTCGGAATGAATCTGCGTAGAATTTAATTTGATTGTTACTCTTGTTATATATCCGTCCTGGGACACCCATAACTATCTCTTTCGTTGTATTCCCTGGTAACTCAACATGTTGTACGTAGGATGCAGATCCTGAAGCACGATCCTCGTCAAGAAGAACAATATCCCCTGAAATATCAGTATCACTCGTCAACGTGATTGTGACTGGATTCCACAATTCATTCTTCACTTTTCCGTTGTAACCAATTTCCGTCTTTATCGTGATGGATGGCCCAGCCGCATACACATCGTGGGGTATAAACCAACCTTGAAGTAGCATGGCTAGCGCCAGTACAGGTAAGATCAACTTACTACCATTAATATTATGATTAACCAAGATCTTAACTTCCCCTCTCCGTACATCTATTCTATTGACGTAATGAATGAGCTATAAGTTTGCAATTCACCCACATATTAAGACGTATAGGTAAACCCTTAATCATCATGTATGCATTTTAACATAGAAATCCCGCTCCATTGAGCGGGATTTCTATGTTAAAACAACTATTCTCTTTATAGACCAAAGACGACGGTCTTATTCCCATGAACTAAGATACGATCTTCTATATGCCATTTCACAGCTCTCGCTAGAACGACACGCTCAATCGTCCGACCAATCCTTTTCAATTCTCGGACATCATCTCGATGACTTACGCGCTGGACATCCTGTTCGATAATAGGTCCGCCATCAAGTTCTTCCGTTACATAATGCGCAGTTGCTCCAATGATCTTCACACCTCGCTCATAAGCTTGCGCATAAGGCTTTCCGCCAACGAAAGCAGGCAAGAAAGAATGATGAATATTAATGATCCGATTGCAGTAGCGTTGAATAAATGTAGGTGAAATAATCTGCATATATCGAGCTAGAATAATAACATCAATATCATCGCCGATCACTTCAAGTTGTCGTTGTTCAGCTTCTTTCTTCGTATCTGCCGTGACTGGAATATAATGAAATGGAATATCGAAAGATTCTACATACTCCTTCATATCAGGATGATTACTCACGACCATTGCAATTTCTCCATCAAGATCTCCAGCTTGCCATTGCCATAGTAGTTCAACTAAACAATGGTCTTCCTTCGATACAAAGATAGCCAACTTCTTCTTCCGATTCACATTATGAATTTTCCAAGTCATGAAGAAGTTTGAAGCTACTTCTTGGAACTGATTTTCCAGTACAGGCAGCTTTTGTTCTAGTTCATGCAGATCAAATTCAATACGCATGAAGAACATACCGCCTTCAGGGTTCATTGTGTATTGATCCGATTGCACGATATTTGCCCCATGCTGATGAAGGAAATAGGATACGGCAGCCACAATTCCAGGTCCATCTGGACATGAGATGAGCATTCTTGCACGCTCTTTGTAAGGATTTTCAGATAAGGATAAACTTTTGTTGATATGAACTTCCATATTATTGACAGTCCTCGCTCTCCCTAATTACTCTTTATAGTCCTATCGATTGGTTACGACATCTGTCCCAGCTAACCATGCTACGATCCGATGGTTTACGGCCTCTTCACTTAAATCCGGGAATACATTAGCTTCCAAGACCATATCATACAATCGTTCTAATGGTTCACGAGGATCTGCCTTCTTCGCCTTCGCATCATTCTTAAGCAAATTCCAAGTCCCTAGAACGAAATCACGGGAATCCACTTCCTTCTCTTGGAAAAAGGAACGTAGTTCATCAACCTGATTAATGAAGTCAGCTCCAAATCGCTCTGCTACATTACCTCTTAACATGGCAATCTCAATTTCATACATAGGACGTTGTGTTTTGGCATCTTTACCGATCCAAGGCGTCTCCAGAATAAATGGTAATCCCTGTAAACGCTCATGATTCACAACGCGCTGAATCGTATCAAATCCTATGAATCCACTTCCCAGTGGCGTATGACGGTCTTTGCTTGCGCCGCGTGGATTCTTACTATCATTTAAGTGAATCACTCCGATGCGGGACAAGCCAATGATCCGATCGAATTCCTCGAGCACACCATCTAGATCACTCACAATATCGTATCCAGCGTCGTGAATATGACAAGTATCCACACATATCGTTAAGCGTTCATTATGTTTTACTTTATCTATAATACGGGCTAACTCCTCGAAGCTACGTCCGATTTCTGTCCCTTTGCCCGCCATGGTCTCTAGCGCAATGTTAACATCTGTCTCACTTGTACCATCCAACACTTCATTTAATCCGTCAGCAATACGCTGAATACCAAAGTCAGCATCCTTGTCGGTAAATGCACCGGGATGTAGCACAATATTCTTCACACCAATGGCATGTGTACGACGAATCTCTTCTTGAAGGAAACTTACACCAAGCTCGAATATAGGGTCTTTGTAAGATCCTAGATTAACGATATAAGGTGCATGAACAACAATTTCTTCGACACCATTCTTGTGCATTAGCTCTTTGCCTTCTTCAAGAAACATCGATTCCATCGGCTTACGACGCGTATTCTGCGGTGCACCTGTATATATCATAAAAGAACTGGAACCATACTTGTTTGCCTCGCTTGCAGCACTCAGTAGGCCCTTGTCCGAAAAAGAGACATGAGATCCAATTTTCAACATGATAAATCCCCCTTTATTACGAATACCTTTAATATTAACTTGAATAGCGAAAAAAATCTAGAAATGCGCTATAATCTAGATGTAATGACTGATTTAGTGATAAATATCATTGAGGTGAAATTATATGCATACGACATTCGTGGTCCATTTATTATCAAGTAGTACGCCTAACCGATGGTTTATGAACTCTATTGCCTTTTGGACCGTTGTTATGATGGGGGCGATGTGTATTGGTGGCTTCTTCATGTTCCGTAAGTTCCTTAAGGTGCTTCCAAAGGCCGATGGCAAGTCCAAGCTAGATTGGCAGAATTATTGGGTAGAACGAAGTCGTCCGATGTGGACCGACGAATCCAAAGCCTTCTTAGACATGTTAGTTAGTCCTGTTCCCACGCCATTTCGTGATATAGCGAAACATTCCATTGCAGCCGAAATTGGTAAAGTTGCGATCGAAAGTGAGGGTACCGAAGTAACAAGGGATCATTGTATTCGAGGATATATCGTTGCTACACCGAAACGTGATTATAAATTCTTAATGAAGTTCTTGAAAAGTAATCAGATTGATTACGAGCCTTATAAACACCTGCTAAATAAATAATAAAACAGTAAAGAAAAGTTATCGTATATTGATATGCCTCGGGAATAAGCATAGCTTGATGGTGTTAGCCGGATGGTGGTGTCACGGATATACGGCTTGATGGTGTTTGTTAGTCCTCGGTTGATGTCACGGATACCCGGATTTAAGGCATTCGACTTTGTGACTACACAGCTACCCTAGAGAAATAACCCTAGGCAGCTGATTAGTTGCATAAACATCACTTACTTGGACCGTCTTGTAGAGTTTGTGGGAAATAGTTGCATATACGACAGTTAAAATCGCGGGAATTGCGAAAAATAGGAATTAACTAGGAATTAGATGTACTTTGGTCACTTATCATTAGCGCTGAACGAAATTCGCTCAATGTAGGTGACCTTTTTGCAACTATTGGTGATTTGATTTATAGATAAGGGAAGGGGCGCTTATTCATGATGAAGATTGCTATTTGTGGGGGAACGGGATTTATCGGAACGGCATTACAAGAATATTGGTTACACGCGGGGCATCACTTACTTATCATCACTCGAAAGAAGCCTGCATTAGATGCAACTGCACACGCTCAAATCGAATACATCACTTGGGATCAGACAGATCACCAGCCCGAATTACTAGAAAATTTGGATGCACTTGTTAACTTAGCCGGAGCATCTCTTAGCCAAAGATGGACTCCTGCCGCCAAGAAGCGGATCATCGAATCGCGATTAAAGACCGTCTCCGCAGTTAGTACGTTAATCTCTCAATTGAAGACAAAACCCGCTGTCGTCATTCAAGCCTCAGCTATTGCGATCTACGGCACTTCAACGGATGGAACATTCGAAGAAAATTCTCCTACACGAGTCATGGATTTCCCTTCAGGTGTTGTTCAACAATGGGAAGACGCGGCTGACCAGATGGAAGGCGTTCGATTAGTGAAATTACGGGTAAGTGTGGTTCTTGGTAACCATGGGGGGGCCTTGCCGATGATGAAACTCCCTTTCAAACTTGGTATAGGTGGAAGAATCGGTAGCGGTGAGCAGTGGATGTCATGGATTCATCTCACGGACATCGTAAGATTAATTGACTTCTGCATCCAACATCCCGAAGTGAATGGACCTGTGAATGCAGCAGCACCCGTACCCATCACGAACGACCATTTCGGAAGAACCCTTGCGCGTGTCTACCATCGGCCCTATTGGTTCCCCATTCCCAGCTTTGTACTAAAGACAGTTGTGGGGGAACTATCTCTCATTCTGCTTGAAGGACAGCGTGTTATTCCAACTAAATCCCTTGAACATGGATTTGAATTTACTTATCCAACCATCGAGGACGCACTTGAAGAGCTGAAGTGATACTTTTGAAATCCTACAACCCTTCAAATCGGATAGGTATCCTTTTACCATTTGAGCTAAAAGGCTTCACGACATCCTTCATTTGGATTTCGCCGTGAACTTCTTTTGGCTCTCCATTCACTTGATATTTGATTACCCATTCTAGAACATCATGGTTACGAATCTTCATGTCCTTTAATAGGAATCCGTAATTTATGTAGTACTTCCTCCCCTCCATAGTATCAGGCAGTTGAAAAGGATCATCGGACTGAGCTAATGACATGATCCATTCCCCGTCAACAGTACATCCAAAGTTAACCCCATCAAACTGTTTATTCTCTCCGATCATCTCCAAATAATAATTACTAGCAACATATAAAGAATCATGATAAGCGACAAAATTAATATCTTTCATATAAAAATCTTCTGTTTCTATATCATAGCTGTATTCAACAGGTGCTTGATGAAGTTGAATTTGACTATATGCAGAAAATATTACAAGAGCTAACATGATGATTCCCACTGAAATAAATATCATGAATTTTCTCACATCGTTTATCTCCTTTTTATTCATCTTTATTATATAGGAGGGTTTTACCGAATGATGATAAAGATGTCATAAAGTAACTCATCATAATTTAATATCACGCATGATATGTATATTCACCTTTAACAATCGTAAATATATCACCATCATGGAGCGGATATTCTTTATAGGGAACCATCATTTCTTTATTTAGTAGGGTACCATTCTTGGAACCAAGGTCTTTAATCACGCATCCATCTTTACCTTTTGAGATTTCTACATGGGCTCTTGAGGTACCTTGTGTCTCTTCAACAAACTGAGCAACCTCCGCAGTCCTTCCAATAATGAAGTGTGGAACATTTAACTCAATTCGAACGATTCCTTGATTCCCTTGAGCAGAATAATTATGTACAAGTTCATTCTTTGCTACTTGTTCTATTTCTCTTCTTTCCAAGTAAGGCTCCGGACGACGAATCTTTGAATGATTGTCTTGATTCGTATGATTCTCAGGTTGCAATAGTACCGTTGCATTCACACGAGGTGAGGATAACATTTCTGTTCGGTGACTTAACTGGACATAGTAGTCCGTCTGGGGATCCCCATCTCCTTCACTATCATTATCACGAAGCAAGTTCTCCACCACCTGTTGCGGTACATGATCTCTTTCCTTAGACTCCATCTTTCGTGAATCTGGAAATACCCATTTTTCGCGCGATGGCTCCAATACCTTATCTTTTGATGATTGCCCGAAAAAACCCGATATCTTTTCTACTTGAGTCGAAGCCTTTCTTCGGATCAAACTAGCATCTTCAAATTCACTTAAATTAAGTGAAGTATCGGATTGCGAAAATGATTCCTCCCCTTTTATGGGCATCCGTATCTTTCCAATCCAACCCATCCATGCGATAACGCCAAGTATCCCTGTGACGAGTATACTGACGATGAGCATACCTGTCCCTGGATGTGCCATATAGAGATAACGCCATGCTAAAGCACAAGCAACGAGACATCCCAATGATATATATGTTGCTAAAGGCCCAGGCTCATATTCTTCATCTTCCTTTTCAATTGATAGATCGAGATCATAAGATCGTTTAGGATCGAATGCGGGCACTGCATCAGGTACATATGACATTACGGAGCGAATTGGTGTTGATGTTGATGTTGATGTTGATGTTGATGTTAGCGACGTTTGAGTTAGAAACGAGTTGGAATTAGGTATTGAATTGGTATGTGATCGATGACTATGAGATGAAGGTCTGCTAGGATACGTAGCCTTTAATGGTGTATGTTCACTAACCTTGGCTATCAAATCCAGAAGTAAGCCTTTCATTCCCGATAGTGTAAACCCCTCATCATTCATGTATTGAAGTAGCTTTTGAATGCCATTTCCTTGTAACTCAGACACCGATGTCATTAGCTTTGTAATGAACTGACTTAAAGATGACTGTAATGGTTCAGCATTTGGTAATGATTGAATAGGGCAATACGTTACATATAATTTCCCGTCCTGAAGTGGACCTTCAACAAATATATAATCTTCCTGAATAATGTACTTATCCATATCTAGCATATAGGAAGTACTTTCTTCTAGTGCATGCACCAGTTGCAGAAGCAGCGCATAGAATTGGTCCATCGTTAACTTTTCACTTTTGAGTAGGTGGGTAAGCATCTTCTTATCTGTAATGTCATATTGAAGACTCACTTTGAAGTTAATTTCTTTCAAGCGAAGAGGCAAAAGATGTGGAATCTTCATCGCCGTCATCATGCTAATCTGAACTCTATGCAATTCAGTTGAAGTTAGCCCCTCCCGCTTATCCAGAATCATATAATTTCCACCATTATGGATAAAGTCCTGTATGAATCCAAACATCCAATTCACCCCTTTCTAATATGGCAAAGCGTAGATATAAGCACAGATGATTCCCGGTACAACAGCGAGCATGAAGGGAAATCGTATCTGCTCTTTACTCCAATTCGTTAATATAGCCATATCCTTCAGTATAAAAAACCCTACAATTCCACGCACGACGTCTCGTAGACGAGAACATGTCTCTCTTCGCCACAATAGAATCATCAACCCAATAAGACCAGCAAATAAGATTGAATATAATAACGTCTGAATCGTGAACAATACTCCTGTCCATGCACCAATGCCACCAAATAATTTGACATCTCCCGCTCCCACAGCACCCATCCAATACATCACAAAAAGGATACTGAATCCTGCAGCTACCCCTTTCCCGGCAAACCATGCCCCACTCCAACCTGAAGCTATAAGATGAAAGGTAATGCCACAAAAAATAGCAGGAATCGTAAGTTTATTCGGTATCTTCATCGATTGAATATCTGTAATAAACGCTGTCACTACGAGGAGTGCACAACCAGCGAAGGCCATCTCCATGTTTCTTCCTCCTTTCTAAGGATCAAACTAATCTCGCCCAATTACGGTAAACGTCACTTCCATACGCTCTCCATCTTCGGTAGTTATCACAAATGGCCATGTTCCGGGCGTTGTATTCGTTCCAACAAACCATTCCCATTCTATATATCCGTCGGCATCTGCCTGACTCCACCCTAGATATTTGGCTGTACTCTTACCACTTTTATAGAAAACAGATAATTGCGCCGTAGCATGCGGAGCCACTTTGATCCTAACCCTAGCCTTCTTTCCAACAATGGCAGGATCGGGCTTCTCCAGTAACTGGATAGTTGATTCGTCTTCTTCAGCAACACCCTCTGCCATTCTTTCCGAAGTATCTCCAATCCACAAACGTTCTTGTGCTTTGGCTTGTAATACAATCTCTTTATTGATAAAAGGTACTCTTACAGGTAATGCATAACTTATCTCAATACCGAAATATGGATTGTCTCTAGTCTTCATATCCGGAAGATAGATATTGGAAATATGAATGCGATCGTAGGTTAAGAAATCACTTTGTATAAACGGTTTAAGCAGCGGCTTAACAACTGGATCAAGAACCGCTTCCGCCATACCACTCTTCACGGACTGTAGAGGCTCGTCCCCCATTGTTGCTGCATCCATCATCCATTGCGACAACGGAGCTGGGAGTGAACCGCTATATTGTGAAGCCCATTCTGTCACTGAAAGCTTAGGGACAATCCAATTCCCAGTTAACTGGGAATCCTCATCTCCTTTGGGAGATTCCCCGTTCTCTACCATTAGTGCAATGGGATACATATGGGAAGATACCATCTTCACTGTATCCGATACGGTACTTTGGAGTGCTGTCGATATCAATGTCATCTGTACGATATAGATTAGGAAAACGATAAAGAAAATAAAGAGTGGAAATACTAACGCTGCTTCAAGTACGATACTTCCTTCATCATTCTTCTTTCTATTCGTAAGAATAATCTGCCTTTTTCGTAGCATAGTATCGGTTTCCTTCCACTTGATCTTCGTCGCTTGCAGTAGAGCCTATCATTCTCATGACTCCCGGAAGAAACCACAGCTTCATACCGAATACAACTTCACCCGAAGCATAGGTTGCTCGCTCACTTGGATTGATTCCCGTATTGAAACGGATCAACGCTAACATTCTAGACATTTTATTCTCATCATTACTATGAATAAAGAGGAACATTCTCAAATAATCGCGATAAGTCATCTCCACTTTTACATAGGCGGACAACTCTATTGAACCTTTTTGACATAGCCGAATCATATCTAAGGTTGCCATCTCAATCCCATACAATAATGCTGTCGCCAGAATTAACAATGGATTTCCTAACTTACTACTTTTCACTAGTCCTTCCATCGTTCGTATTGCCAGTCGCACGCCGAATATTTCAGCATATGCAGCAGATACATTACCAACAGGATTATGAAAACCGTATAGAATATACTCTAACTCTTGATTATGAATACTTAGTTGCTTAACTAATTCATCCCCAATAGAACGATCTGGATGATCTATGATATCCCCCAACTGAGTGATGTCAAATGGTTGGAAATACAGTGATGCATATTCATTCTGATAGAATTCATCCTGTAACCCCAATAACATCCCACTCATAGAACCATATAAACCATCTACATGATCCATGGCTGATTTACTTGCATCGTAGGGGTCACTACTCAGATCAGCCCCTTGATATGATCCATCCGCAGATTGTTTATTAAACGTAATACTCTCATCAAAATATTGTTGTACGGTTCGATATTCCTTCATATATTCTTGTGCGCTATCATTCAATCGATTAATCGTTGATAGCATCTTCGTTGCATTTTTCAATTTTGCCTTCGACTCTTTCTCAATCGATTTGCGTTCTTTATCCAAAGACCGGTTCTCTTCTAGCCTTTTCACAGTTGTATCAAGCACATTACTCGAACCAGCCAAGACATACTTCCGCATGTATGGATCAATCACTTGTCGTGTTTGAATGACCACGGACTTCATTTGACTACTATGACCATTTTGACCGAACGCACCACCTAATGCTGTGTTAAGTGAAGTGATTATCTGATCTATGGTCTGAAACCCTGTCGTCTGATCTTCAATCCCCTGCTTCAGTTCTTGAAATAACGTCTCAGACAGCAGAAGTTTCTGTGTCTGTTCTCGAATCTTTCGAATAGCATCCGTATCCCCGCTACTTGCATATGTACCTTCCGGACTATCTTCATGTGATACATGATCATACCCTTCATCAGCTGAGCGATTCTCTGATTCCTTGATTACTTGTTTCATTTGTTCATTCAATTTATACGCTTGCTCCCAAAGTTCAAGTGCTTGAGGAGTCATTCTCCCATGTTCTGACCGTGATAAGCTCTGTGTATTGGAAATAGAAGTTAATATGCTTGTTGTACCTTGATGATAGCCACGAATGACATTAGATATAGAATGAATCTGTTGATCTAAGTCATTGGTGTCTACATTCGGTTCATCTTCTTTCTTCCCGTTATTGATCTTCTCTTCTCGCTGCGTAATCTTCTGTTGCAACTCGATTTCTTTCGCAAGATAATCGTCATATTGTGCTGCAATATCTAAGCTGGAAGAAATGCTACCACCTAACAATTGATTGGATATGTAATTAGCCATTGGCTCCATGATCAGATTAGGTAAGGATTCTAAGCGTTTAGCCGTTGTCTTCTGTACAGTTATCATTTCATCCAATGTTTCTTCTCGTCTATCATATAACTTCTGTAATTTTCTAAGGACGTCCATCGTGTTCGAAGCTTCCTTCATGGATTGAGACAAAGGCTTGAACTTATTTAACATCTCCAGTGTGAAATCTATAGGTGCCTTGTACTTCATGTCCTCGTTAATCTGACGATGAAACACTTCGTACTCACCAAGCGTACGCCCCATCTGCAATGTAGATGAATCCAATGTGAGTTGTAGTAAAGAGAATGCATCCCCACGATCACCGTGGTCCATACTACCGTGTAGTACCTCAGACATAATCTGATCTCCGTCGCTCTGTCCATAGGCGAACAATCCATACTTCTGTTGTAATTGTGGTTCGTAAGCAGACATCACAGAACGCACAGCAGAACGCACAAGACGCTCACTTTGAACTTTCATCGCAGCTATTCGTGCGTAATCAATAAATATAGCAACGAAACTAAATACAACCGCTAAGATTAGAATAAGAAAGATGGACACGGATCCCTTTTGGTCTCTAACCCATTTTCCTAACATGTCCATTCCTCCGTTCACTTAAATCTCATATGTGATGCTAATAACTCCTGATTATTTCGTCTTTGATCCGTATTTCTGCAAGACTTGGGCCGCTTCATCCTTATTCATCTTGTTCCCACCAGAACCTTTGAACTTAGCGCCATAATATCTCATTAGATCTACCGTACGAATGAATTCAACAGGTTCCACGATAAAAGATTGCGCCTTCACTTCTAAGTTGGATCCTCCAGAAAGGATCTGATCGAGTGGGGGGAGGTTAATCCATTGGTGTAGTTCAGCACTTACTTTACGAAGAAGATATTTATTCTCATAAGCAATCTTTCCAGTCATAGGATCTGTCATAAGTTCATGCATTCTAAATAACTTTCTTGTTGGTAATGAACCTGACATCTCACCACCAGGTATGGGCATTGACTCTTCATGACTCGCCCCTGCCCAACCTAACAGGGAACCTAGCATGTTATCATCCTTCAATCTCCAATAGAGAGAATCATTCTGTCCTTGCTGAAATCCACCCGTTGAGACTTCTTTATGGCTATTGTCCCAGCTATACGCCGATCTTTCTACTGCTGCAGAAGCGACCTGCTGTAATATCGATTGTTGATATATATACATGCAGAAGAACATAAGAAGAATCGTTACCATTAATATGGTAGGCATGACGAGGGAAGCCTCAATCGTAAAGTTTCCCTCTTCGCCTTTGGACTTAATTCTCATCAATAAACTTTTCACTTTTCGCGCCTACACTTTTCAATAGTTTCTCTACGATACTCTTAAGCTCATTTCTAAAAACACTAGCAATGACAACAATTGCTGCAATAATCAGGATCATCTCCAGCATTCCTAATCCATCTTCTTCTTGCCATAATCCCTTAACTTTTGCTTGTATATTCGTTAACATATCATCATTCCTCCTACATATTCATCATCATCATGGCGGGAGACCCAACCAAGACAACAACGATCATAAATATAACGACCATTGGAAATACCAACTTCGAAGATGCTTGTTCCCCACGAGTACGCGTAATCGTCTTACGTCTTTCCCAAAGTGTTCGTGATAAATCGCGCAAAGCCAAGGAAAAGTCTTGACCGCCACGTCGAAAGTTCAATAGGACCGTCGTTGTGAACATCGACACTTCTTGCAAAGCACATCGTTTACTAAAGCTTTCAAAAGCTTGTTGAAATGAGTATCCACCATCCCAATCCCCAACCATACGGATCAATTCTTGATACAACGGATGTTCTCGCTCATCTTTCTTCACTTCAACGCAATGGGCGATCGCCTTTTGCACCGTCTCACCCGCGCCAACTAGTAGGACAATTTTGTTCAATAGTTCTGGAAGTTCTATTAATATTTCTTGATCTCGAACTTGAACCTTACTGTGAAGATCCTTCACCATGGCTACAGGCAACAATATGGCTAGACCACCCCCTAGAATCAACCCCATCTTGTCCCCCATCGCAATCGACATCACACAACCCAGACTTAGCAGTAGCCAACTATAGCACATCATTTCACCTAGATAGAGCATCGTCATTTCACCGCTGTATCTCCCACCATGAATCTTTTGTATAGCGCGTTGAACTCTATAAAAGAAGAATGGAAATCGCGCCACTATTCTCCCTTTATCTAGAAGATATAACATGGGGGTTACTATCTTACGCAATCGTAGTCCTTCCATTGGAATCTTGATCAGAGTTCGATATTTCCTCCCACTCATGTAATTAAGTATCGTCCAACCACCTACAAGCAGTATGAGTATTATCGTGCATAGAACAATCAACACGCTCTATCACCCCATCTATAACTTAATATCCATTATCTTAGTAATCCAGATTGCACACGCAGCTAATATGACCAGAGAGAATGTAGAGATAATGAATCCAAATCCACTATACATGGGTAGCATATAATCTGGTGATGATATATTCATGAACCCTATCATAAATAAGGGAGTCACTAGAATCACTTTGGATTCGAATCTTTTCTGAGCAATCATTACGGAAATTTCTTGTTGGATATCTAGCTTCTCACCAATGATGTTAGATGTACGGCGCACAACCTCTACCAGATCGCCACCTGTTCTCTTGCATGTCGTAAACACATCCGCAAAGTTCGTAATATCCTCCATCGATGCACGACGGCTGAAGTCTTGTAATGCATCCTCAATTGGTTCTCCATACTCCATCCGTGCACAAATGATGCTTAATTCCCTAATCAGGTCATTCTCTGCTTCAGGATCGAGCATGCGCAGATCTTGAATGGCTTCTCTAAAACCATTCTCTACTGAACGACCAGCCGACAGTGAGGATGATAAGGAATATAACGCTTGTTTGAAATGTAAGCTTAAGGCCGCACGGCGACGGTTCAGCATATACTTCCTCCAGAATCGGGGTGCAACCCATCCGCTACACGCTATCAGTAGGGATATAATCCATTGATGATAGAATAAATATCCAATGGCATACATCACTATGGCTGCACACAATATACACAGAACTCTCTCTAATATGCTTAATTCGTACATACTGTAATCTGGAAGCGCTGGTTGCATTCTTTAGCCTCCTTCCATCACTAGCATATCTACAAGACCTGCCATACGAAGCTTCTCAGCATGGTGAAGTGGCGTGCCGCAATATTCTAGTTCTCCGATAATTTTTCCATCCATATCCCCCCTCTCCTTGAATTGAAAGAGCGGACATAACTCTACCTCTCCATTCTCCATTCCAATGACCTCGCTAATCTCCGTCACTCGTCTTGAACGATCACGCAACCTAGATAGATGCACTAGAATATCAATGGCCGAGCTAATCTGTTGGCGTACGACGAGAATCGGAAGATTCGCTCCACTAAGCACCATCGTCTCCAGACGACTAATCATATCTCTAGCACTGTTAGCGTGGCCGGTTGAGAGAGAGCCGTCATGGCCAGTATTCATTGCCTGTAACATATCCATAGCTTCACTGCCCCGAACCTCACCAACCACAATACGATTGGGACGCATCCGTAATGATGATCGAATAAGATCACGAATGGTGATTTCTCCCCGCCCTTCGGTATTGGCATTCCTTGTCTCCAATGAAACTAGATTGGGTACAGTTACAATCTGCAACTCCGCTGAGTCTTCTATCGTAATGACACGTTCATCTACGGGAATGAACTGCGATAAGGCGTTAAGAAACGTCGTCTTCCCAGAGCCTGTTCCACCACTGATAAAAATATTATATTTCCCGACGACTAACCTTTCTAGAAATGTTGCCACCTCTTCACTTAGTGCACCACGTTTAACGAGATCCTGCATCGTCATTGGCTTCTCGGGAAACTTACGAATGGTCATCGTAGGTCCTTTAAGCGCAATGGGTGGGAGGACAATGTTGACTCGTGATCCGTCCTTTAATCTTGCGTCCACAATAGGAGAGGATTCGTTCACCACCCGATTCACGCCCGCAACAATACTCTGAATAATATCCTCCAATCGGGTCTGCGTTTCGAATTGCTGGGATATTCTTCTTACTTGCCCTTCTTCTTCAATGAATATATCTTGATGGCTATTGATCATAATCTCCGTGATCGATGGATTATCGACTAAGGGTTGCAGAACGTCTAATCCGCGAAACGAATCATAAATACGTCGGATGAATGTTCGTTTCTCCTTGGCAGTCAAATTCTGCAACCCTTCCCCACCCAATACCCGGCATTCGATATACCTCATTAATTCCTCATCATCTACTACCGATGTCACATCAAGACCTGATCGAATAGCACTGCGCATGGATTTGAACATTTCTTCATCCATGTGCAAGTCCTCCTAGCGTAACAAGCTGTTGATCACTAACTATAGATCTACATAAATTCAATATATCCCTTTGAAATATAGGAGAACTAAGTAGGATTTCCTCATGATTCACTTGTTTCCAAGATGGAATATAAGGTAGGAATTCATCTACATGTTCCACATGACTTGGGAGTTTATTGACTAGCGTACCCACATAACGATTCATGATAAATTTACTTTTCAACATCATGTCTCGGTAACCAGATTGGTTGCTTCTCTCGATATAAGATAGCCATTGTCCACTCTTATGCATACTGATTATGTCATCTAATAAAATCCATATGAGTATTCCACACATCTCCATTACAGCCTCGCATCGTTCTTCTGCAATACTATCTGTATCCACAATCATGACATCATATTGACCGCTATCTGCGATTAACTGCATCAATTGGCATACATCGTTCTTACTCATCTGCATCCATTCCTTGATATTCAATAATGGTTCGAATATATCTGCTTTGATCCCTTCATGATGAACAACATAGGATGCGATTGAAATACTCGAATAATCCTTCTTTTCCTGCGCTGCTTTCAGTTCATATAGTAACCGTGATAACCCTGCACCTCGCTCACCATGTCTAATCTGGCTTGGAAACACTGCACTACTGTTCATTGTCTCTAAGTTAAGATAGAACACAGAACGGCCACTGGCACCTAACTGCTTAGCTATATTTAGCGCTGTCGTTGTCTTTCCACTTCCTCCGACCGCCGATAGGATACCAACCATTTCCATTTCACCGAAGTTCTGCGATCTTGTGACAATACCCTTCCTTCTGGTAAATTGCAGAATCGAATCTAACAATTGAGGTATCGGTTGATATTTAGCAAGTACGGGCCCTTCTAACGAACTTTGTCCCCTTTCATGTAAGATGACCCAAGTGACACTTTGTTCACCTGTTTGAAGCCATGGCGTTAGAAAGACCTCTTCAGCTATAATCACATCTTTGCCTTCATTTCCATTCATATATTCCATAAATGTATCCACGCTTGTAAAAGAATTGATAGTCAACTTATCTGCGTATTCACTACTGTGGACGTAACGAAGTAAAAGCTCAATATAATCACATTCCTGTACAGCTAGCACTACTCTAATAGGTATCAACCGTCTTCCTCCTTTCAATACAACACAAAAAGCACCGTTCAACAAACGCAGTTACGCGGTTGTTAAACGGTGCTTCCGTTTACGATCCATTTATTTATTGATAGAATATCACAGTTACTTCCAGTCGGCAAGTATGAATTATATAGGTAGCATATCTCGGGCATCCGCCTTGGATTTACATTCCTTACAAACCCCTACAATCGTGCCCTCATCACTGGCATAGAAGGTTAATTTGCTCATTCTTTTGCAATAGCTGCATCTCTGTAAGTTAGGATTGTTACTCTTCTTCTGAAACTTAATGACATTGTGGTTCTTCTTCTTTATTCTCAGCATTCGAATCACTAAGATCATGATAATGATCAATACCGCTACTAGCAACCAGATATATGTCATCCATTTCATTCCCCCGTTCATCTCAACTATTCTAGCAACTTTCCTTGAAGCTCTGGTGTCGGTAGTATACATTGATCAGACTTACCAAACCATTGATAACGATGTCTAGCTATATATTGATAGATGCGATCTCTTATGAAAGGGGGAATAATAATAAACCCATAGAAAAGAGGCCATATTCCCCGTAATTGTCTAGCTATTCGTAATGCTGCAGTGGATTGTGTGAAGATTCGATTATTCTCCATAAGAACTAAGGTATTCATCGCATCTATCGGTATATTATGATTTATAAGCAGTTTCTGGCCAATCTCTGACTGCAAAGAAGCGAAATAGAATCTCCCCACAGGATCACGTCGTATAATAAACTTCATGGCCCCTTGGCACAATATACATGTCCCATCAATTAATACAATGGGAGAATCACTCTGTTCAGTTTCCATTTGTTTCTTATCCATAAGCAACTACTCCTTCTAACAAGCAAACATAGAGTTCTTAGTACACCATAGATAATATAGAAAAAAGCGTAGGATCCATTCCCACGCTTCATGTCCTCTGCAACTTCATCTTTACTTCACAATTGCCTTCTCAAGCCATTGATTATCATTGATTTGTTGCTGTATTGTATCTTTGAAACTCTCCATACATTTGCAAATGAAATCTTTGCGACAAACAGGACATGGTGTCTTTTGAAGTCTTGTAATGTTTGTCATTTTCCATTCGGGATAACGATTGTAGAATGTACGACATTCTGTTCCGTCCTCCATGTAGAAGATGAATTCATATAATCCATCTTTCTCGTTGTTGCTTGCTTCTACTACGTTCGAAATGATCGGTCTGTAAGACATCAATATCACCCATTATATTAAATTTGTGAACACAATCTAATTCCTTCTTCATGTAACAAGTACTTAGACATTCTAATGAATTTAGAACTTGATGTCAATTTATTATAACATGAATTCTCTCCATAAGTAGACAACCTAAGACAACTATTACGCAATCCCTGTTCTAATCCCCCGCATATATTGGCAATTTAACCGTAAACACAGTACCTACAGCCAATATACTTTCCACAGATATCTTTCCATGATGCTCTTGGATAATCTTTTGGCATAATGAAAGTCCTAGACCAGTGCCCTCCACTTTCGTTGTATAGAAAGGTTCGAATATTTTATCCATGTCATGAATTGGAATCCCCTGACCATTGTCACACACCTGGATTACAGCCATCCCCTCTTCACGATGAAGTTTGAGTTGGATATGCCCCCCTTGTTCTATAGCTTGAAAAGCGTTCCGAATTAAATTGATTAGAACTTGGATGATCTTGTCACGATCCATTAACACGAATATTGACGAATCCGTTGCTTCCATTTCAATGGTATGCCCACATGACGCGGCTTCTGATTCACATAAAGAATACACTCTTGATAAACATTGTGTCATCATTTCTGATTTTTTCTGATTTGCGTGAGGTTTGGAGAATTGTAGAAATTCTGCTGTCAGTTCTCCTACTCTAGTGATTTCAGACATAATTACGTCATACCATGGTTCAATATTATATCCTGATCTCTTCGACAACTGGATGAACCCTTTGATCGATGTTAACGGATTTCGTATCTCATGTGCCATTCCAGCTGCTAACTCGCCGACCATTTTCATTTTACCTGATCGTAGTTGTTCTTCATGCCGTTTCTGCCAGTAGTCTTCTCTCAATTGAAATATTCGTTCCTCGCCCTTCTGCATCAGTTGTTGAAAATCAAGAGCTTCTTCAGGAAAACGAGTAATACTATACGTGGTATGTAATCCTAGTTCCTCAAACGTATGTAAATCATCAATGGTTTCATCCGGTAATAACATTAGTGAAAAGCGATCACCTGAATATCGACATCCAGCTATGTAATTAGGGAAACGTTCCTCTAATGCAAGAGCGATTCCAATTAAGATATCGTTCGTAGGTATGCTACCCATGATCTTCAGCGATTTGAAATTGTTAATATCAAACAAGACAAATAGAAATTGCTGCTTCTTATCGATCATCTGTTGAACTTTCTGAAAGTAACCCAAATAATTATAAAAGCCTGTTATGGTATCGTAATTGCTAAGATATTCATTTTGCTTCGTTAATTCTCTTCTATCACTGTCAATTCGTATAATGTGATGGAATATAATGACGACAACTAATGATGAGAATAAATCAAAAACAGATCCGAATATAGTATAGGTTGTAGCGGGTACATATGTGAATCGAATCAAAGTATATTGAAGAAAAACGAATAGTCCAATAGGGGCTGTGTTCCTAAAACTTTTCTTATCTTCAATCAAGTTGATTAGAACGATATAGTATATTAATACACACCAATTTAACTGACTTGAGTAATGGAACAAGCCTAAGAATATAATCTGCAGAAATCTAAGCCACTTCCATTTATAGGACATCGTCACACTCACGTTTAACATCAGACCTGTGATGATCATGTAAGTCACATGAGTAGGCTTATGAAGTAACACTGAAGCTACAATGATAAATATAGAAAGCAAAGGCACACAAATCACATTAATTTTATTCTTGAACAGCTTGAATCACTCCCTAAAGTCATCCTCTGATCTTCTTAGACTTTCCCTGTGTGTAATTCCATGTATGCTAAATTGCTTCAAGCTTAATCACTTATTTAATATACCATTTTTAGTAAAGGAATGTATTAGGAAATCCTCCTTACTTATAGAAAAATACGACTGACCTTTTCCAAAGTAATGATGGAGAGGTCAGTCGTATTCATGAACTACTTATCAAATCATATCTTATTTGTTCAAAATATTGAGAATAGCTTGCATTACTCCCTTCCTAATTCTGCTTGACCTTCGATTAATCTCGCCTGTAATTCAACAATAGGAACTTGGGCTGTTGGACAGTTATGCAACACGGCTAATGCTCCTGCAACGCCTGCCGCTTGGCCAATCGCCATACAACTTGGCGTTAGACGTGTGGTTGCTTGCGCTTCATGTGTTGTAGAAATGCATCTTCCCGCTAACAATAAATTTGTTGTATTCATTGGTACAATACTGCGATAGGGAATATCATAAGCGCCACCCTCGCGAATGAAGTTAGCGGTTACACCTTTACCTTCTGGGTTATGAATGTCAATTGGATAACCACTGCGTGCTATAACGTCTTCGAATCTTTTACCGTCTAATACATCTGTGCCGTTCAACACATACTTCCCAATAATACGTCTAGCTTCCCTGACTCCAATCTGAGCACCTACGGCTGACACACTGGCTTTCTCAAATCCTGGGATAGACTTCTGGAAGAAAGATTCCAAGAGAAGAACTTGCTTACGTCCTTCTATCTCAGCCTTCGTTAATTCTTCAATATTCGTAGGGTCTAGTCCTGATACGCGAGATACATTTACAAGGACCTCATCTTCATTGGGTCCACTGAAGAACAGCAATCTGTCGCGTTGGATTGGAAGCTCCGCTTCTTTCCATTGACTATAGAAGCCCATAACACCTGTTAGTGGTATTAGATCCAATTCTGAGATCAATGACTTCTCGTAGAAATCAGTAGGATTATTCTGCATATAGTCTTTGACCTTACTTAGATCAACACCCCTCATACGAAATTTCATCGTCATGGGTTGGACTTTACCGTCTATATTCCCTTTCTCCCATGGGTCGCCAGCCATAAACGCAATATCCCCATCACCTGTTGCATCAATATATACCATAGATTTAAGCTCGGAAATCCCACCTTTATTGTACAAAGTCACACTATCAATACGGTCATCCTTCGTGTGGACATCTATAGCCGCTGTATGAAGTAGGATCTTAACTCCTGCTTCCTCAAGCATCTCATAGGCTAATACCTTGTAGACCTCAGGATGATAAGGTGTCAATGTATGTGTGAATCCGACAGTATCTCTTAGGTGCCCCGGTGATGCGCCAAGAACCATTAATCGATCGATAATTTCCTGGGCAATGCCTTTAATGACTTGATCTCCTACTGCTGAATGGAAAGTCATCCACGGATATACCATCGCTGTCGTGGACATCCCACCAAGAAACCCGTATCGTTCTATAATAATGGTCTCGGCTCCATTTCTTGCTGCACTTATAGCGGCAGTAATCCCCGCAGGTCCACCTCCAAGAACGGCCACATCATATTCTTTCTGTAAAATACTCATCTGTTAGATCATCCCTTCCATCTGGGAGCGCTCCCAATATAATCAAAAAGTCGGACAACACCTTCTTAATGTCCGTACTTCTAATCTTTCCTTTTGTTATGTTGTTGCTCGAATAATTAACTCGTTCTCAATAATAATATCCTTTGATTCATCCTCTTCGATATTACCACGCAACATTTCTAATAATAGTCCAACTGCTTCTTTTCCAAGCCGCATCTTATCTTGTCTCACCGTTGTTAATGGAGGGGAAGAGTAAGTAGCTGCCTGGATGTCATCATAGCCGACTACAGCAATATCCTGCGGAATTCGATAACCTCGCTCTAATAGCGATTCCATTGCACCCAGTGCCATTAGATCATTCGCCGCAAAAATAGCATCGATTGGGGTCTCTCTTTCAAGCAAAAGCTTAATCTGTTGACGTGCTTCTTCCTGAACGGCTCTACCATGAATGACTAGGGATGTGTCATGCTTAATACCCACTTCAGACAATGCTTGCAAATACCCTGCAAACCGTTCATTCTCATGGTATGTGTCCATTAGACCTTGGACGTAGAGAATTCGCCGTCTTCCCTTTTGTAACAAGTGACTTGTAGCTTGATAAGCACCCTCCCGATAATCTGAAGTCACACAAGCAATCGGTAATGCATCAAAGTTTCTTTTTCCAATAAGAACAAAAGGAATGCCTTGCTCCCGATAATACAATAAATACTCTTGTTGAATATCTTCTCCCATGATGATTAGCCCATCTACCTTCTGCATTGTGGCGACTTTCTTCCAATAATCTGAATCATATTCGCTACGATTAGCTAATAGAAGTAAATCATATGCGTTAGCTATAGATCCTGCTTGAATACCTTGAAGGGCTTCATAAAAAATATGATGACTCAGGAAATCTGGCTTAGGACCAAAAACCATAACCCCAATATTCCCTGTCTTTCCTCCGGCCAGACTTCTAGCTTGCGGGTGAGGAACGTAACCTGTCTGTTCAATAATATCTAATACTTTCTCACGGACTGTTGGTCTAACCCCAGGTAAACCATTGATCACTCGGGATACAGTCCCTCTGGATACGCCGGCTATACCTGCAATGGATTCCAGTGTATGCTTCATAATAACCACCTGTTGTGGGAGCGCTCCCATTTATGTTATATTTATATTATCAATCATCAGTGATTGGATGTCAATTCCCAATTAGGAAAGCGCTCTCAAATAGGAGGAATGTTATTGTATGAATACTGAGGACCTTGAAATACGCAGTATAGTAGACCGTTCAGAATTAGAATCCGTGTATGACATGATTGGCCATGCCTTTCTTGCTGGAAGAGACTTTTTTCAAATCCGTATAGATCAAGATTCATCCTATGATATGTCTACTACCTGGATAGCCAAACAACACAGCTTGATCACTTCCACCATACAGGTGTTTCCTATGATTAGTCGCGTGGGTATCCATCCCATTCGTATTGCAGGGCTGGGCAGCGTTGCTACACTTCCTGAGTACCAAGGTCAAGGACAGTGTAGACAAATTCTACATAGACTCACACATTGGATGAAACAAGAAGAATACGACCTTTCCCTTCTCTTTGCTGTGATTACTCCCTTTTATGAGAAATCCGGTTGGCAAGTTGTACCTGAACCCTTATACCAAATAGATATTGGCTCTATCCCAGCTGACAACAACAATAATAATATTAAAATAATCTCTTATGATTCATCCCACACGACTACTATTTCCGATATTTATGATCAATTTAATCAGTCTAGAACCTATACTATCGTTAGGTCATCAACAACATGGCAGGATTTAACCCAATGGCCTAGATGGAAATCGGGTACTTGTTTATTAGCTGTGAGAAATAATATTGTTGTAGCCTACGGGCTTATCTCCGAGACAAAAAAGGACGGCGTTGTCCATTTAGATGAACTATGTTATCTCGATGGTGAAGAAAGTTCAGCTATTTGCTTATTTCAAGCTTTAGTACAACAACGCCCAGATGCTCGCTCTATTTCAGCAAGTCTACCTGCAGATCATGCTCTGATCGTACCCTTCGTTCAATGGGGCGCTACAAAGAGCACAATGAATTATGCCATGTGGAAAATTATCCAATTCCAGCCCTTACTAGCTAAGCTCACACCAACCTTTGAAAAAAGGTTGAACAGTAACCATGCCATCGATTCTTTACAACTATGTATGAATTGTGTAGAGCAACAGGCTTATATATATTATGATAACGGAAAATTAGCCATTGAGCATGAAGCACGAAAAGAGTCCGAATATGCCAACATCAATTTGAGTCAAGAAGAATTCATTGCCATGCTATTGCAAGGTTATGATGATACAACACATAAAACTTCTCATGCTAATGTACTCAAGACCCTATTCCCGACACAAAATTCCGTGTTCTATAATATCGATAAGTTCTAACTACTTATAGGCTTCGGCATGGATACAAAGGATGTAGAATAAGCCTGTTCTTATGAGCAGGCTTATTCTGCATCGTCAATCTCATTTGTATTTCGCTATTATGGCTGCGGCCGCTTCAACCTTATCCGGATCAATGGGCGCAAGAGCCTGTCCATCTATACGTACACCCGTACCCAGATGAACTTGTTTAACACCTGTGTGAGTGATAAATCCATCTAACACGGCAACATTCAATCCGCTCCCGGCCATAATATCAATAGGTATATTCTCACACTGTTGCACTAATGCCTTGATCTGCTCTTTAGCGTTCAGTACACTAGGGGTTCCTCCCGAAGTTAGCACACCTTTAATCTCTGGATATCTTGCTAGTTCAAGAAGAGCTGTTGATTGATCTTGTAGTTCATCAAAAGCCCGATGAAATATAACTTTCATCTGCCCCGCTTCACGTATAAGCATCTCCAGCGCTGTAGTATTTATATGCTTGTCCGCTGTCAATGTCCCCAGAACAACCCCAGCTGGTCCTAGATTACGAATACACTCCATATCCCGAGTCATAACTGCTAGATCACTTTCGTTATAACAAAAGCTATTCGCATGCGGTCTGACCATAACATGTACAGGAATCTGAATGGCTTGCAACACCTTTTCGATCAATCCAATGCTTGGTGTTACGCCACCTTCCATAATACCTGATATCAATTCAATCCGATCGGCTCCATGCCTTTGTGCCAATATCGCATCTTCAACACTTGTCGCAATAACCTCTAATATCAAATCATTCACCCTCCATCTACTTCATTATACCGTATGACTTACATCACAAATCAAAATGTGTTATGTATTCGTAATTATGCGCTTAAACTTGAAATCATCATACGCATACTTTTAAAGACAAGACAAATGCACTACTTCGATTTGATATTTCTTCTATAATCAGTAAATTGGATATATTCTCTTATAAATCTTTCTTCTTGAGCGCTTAATTTAGATAAGGCAAGCTTATGTAGTAAAGATGTATTCAATATATATTCAGCTTGTGCTTCTTTCATCAGTTCAATCTGTGTTTCCTTCCCAAGAATTAACCAATCTAAACTTACATTGAAATATATACTAATCTCAATTAACTTATGGGTACTTGGAGTGGATTTGCCTCTCTTCCAATCACCTAAATTACCAGTACTAATACTAAGTTCCGTACAAAATAACTTCTTAGTCATCGGTTTATTCTTAATCAGAAATTCGATACGATCATAAATAGTCAGCACCCATTCTCCACCTTCCAACGTTGTTAAAAATATAATGACGCATTAAAGTAATAAATGTTGATATATTACGTAGATACGCATATAATGTTTGGTGTATTCATGTCCAATTATATCACAGAAATCCAATCTAGTTATTAATGATCAATAGGCATTGTAGGGAGTGCATCACTATGACTTATAATAGTACTACACTTGATACGGAGGTCATTCAATCTTTACAAATAGGCATCATGGTTATAAATCCACAAGGGTCAATTATTGCTGTAAACCCGGCTTTAGACAAATTATCTACACGCTATCACATCCCATTATCCTTCCAATGGATTGGCGTTAATTTCTTTCAGTGCTGCGAAGCCATCCCACGAATACAAGAACATGAGAACACGATTATGGACTCCTTTCAACTTATGTTTAATGGTCATATTGATTCTTTTACTCACGAATATAGCTATACCATAGATAACCATACCGAATGGTTCACCTGTTTGATTTGTCCTCTTTTAAATAATGATACAAACGACATTAAGGGCGCTGTGATTTCTTTCACAAACATTAGCTCAACGAAACAATTGGAGTCTGAATTCCTACAATCTGTCTCCCACATCCGAACGCTACATGGTCTTATTGCCATTTGTGCTGTTTGCAAGAGAATACACGAGGACGATGTATGGAATGATATTGAACCTTTCTTAGAGAAGCATACCCATGCGGAATTCACTCATGATATATGTCCTGATTGTATTCGTCGTCTCTATCCACGATATTCTTCTGTAGTAGATCGCCCCTTCGAATCTTAGTCGTCAAAAAAAGGGGCTGTCCCAAAAGTAGATTTTCTACGAGCGGAGACAGACGCTATTCATTCTCAAAACAGTAAAAGTCAATAGAGCAGCGATTCTCCGATTATTGGAGGATCGCTGCTCTACGTTTTTCATCAATCGCGGCTTGTTTCAGTAGATTGTGAGCAAGTGAAAGCCAACCGACCTCA
>NZ_JBITNB010000014.1:0-68349 GCF_054373195.1 Paenibacillus sp. CMAA1364
CCTATATATCTATTTTAATAGATTTGGGAGTTTACACAATCTATTTTACACACTCGAAAGTTTCGACGGAGCTAAAGACATTCGAGCATGGTTATTTACGATTGCCAAAAATACTTATTTCTATTATTACAAAAAAAATAAATTGCAAGTGAATTACGATTTATTCGATATCGAATCTGACAATGGGGTTACGGTATTAGAACATCTTATGAAGGAAGAAGATGCCTTTGTTATTCATCATTTTCTTCACACTATGGATGAGCCATACAAAGAAGTCTTTTCACTAAGGGTATTTGGTGAATTACCATTTGCGAAGATTGGTGAAATCTTTGGGAAAAGTCCTGGATGGGCAAGGGTGACTTATTACAGAGCAAGAAAACAAATTATGGAGTATATGGAGGAAATGAATCATGAAAGAGATTAACTGCACGATTATTCAAGACGTTTTACCCCTTTATATCGATGAAGTAGTTAGTCAAGATACAAAAGAAATGGTAGACGAGCATTTACAGCATTGTGCTACGTGTCAACAAGAATACGAGTCGATGAATCAAAATCTTTATATTCCGGCAGAAAATAATGTCTCTCTTATCCATAATATTAGTAAAAAGTGGCGTACGAAAAAAATGATTATTTCGATTTGTTCTATTTTAGTAACAGCTATTATTTTAATGGGGACATTCACTTATATTTTGTATTATGAAACGGTTATTCCCTATTCGAAAGATCTATTCAAAATTGAAATGAAAAATGAAAATCAGTTAGTTTCCCATTATTACGGTAAAAACTATGCAGTCGTTAACGCAACGCATCCTATGCAACTTGTAATTGATGGAGAAAAAAAGAATGTGAGTTTTATTTTTTATACAAAAACTATAGCTGATTCGCCTTCAAGAAACCTTATTAATAATGGTGAAAGTCGTAATCAACAGGAACACACCTTTAATCTGGTTGAAAGTGAAATAACGGATGCAGTGTATTATGTAGATTATGATGCGAAGAAAAGTACTGAAGGAAATGATTATTGGGATTCAATTTTAGAACGTGCTGTATTGATTTGGGAGAAATAACACTAAATTCAGCTTACTTAAATGAAGGATAGATGGATTGTGGGACAATGAAATAAACGGACCAGATTGTAGAGTAACATCCTTGTTGGTCAGCTAAAATATTTCAGTTATTCTAACGGAAAAGAGAGCCCTTATATCGTGATTTTAGTGTTGCTTATGTTTGTAACGGAAGTGACAACACTTATGTTCAACTTTTAGGGTTATGATCATCAATTTCAGCCCAATAGTGTCAGTCAGTTCCGTAAGAATGCTATCTGCTTCAATATCAAGTAAATAGGGTCTTCTGCTTCCGTTAGAATCGGGAACACCAACAAAAATGATTGTAATCATGGCAATTGGCGAAATGAAATTACCCTACAGGAGCTATAGAGAAATTCTGCGTTCGCGCGAGTAATAGAAATAAAGGTAGCTCCCATATTGAATGGGGCTACCTTTATTTCTATTACTCGTTAACAAGATCTGGGCTGTTTTGACAAAACATTCACTCCGGAAGGTTCTCTATCATACCTAGAAGTTCTTCTTTCGTTAGATTCCCATAGATACGGATGGATAACCCATTGTATATAAATTGAGCAGCGTGATATCTACCGGCAGTATAAAAGACTTCAATATGATTGTTAAGAGTAAGCACTTGCGTATCCTCTGAACCTGTAGTTGTCGTCGACTGTTGAATATTTGAAGAATCAAGCGTAATTCGCATCTTTTCATCGGTAGATGTTTTATATGTTAATGTGATGGAGTCAGTCTTCTTCCCAGGTGCTATATCAGCCATTTCTGTGCTGAACAATTCAAATCGTTCTGGAATATTCTTAAGATCAGGGTAGGGGAAACTAACCTTACTTTTCACTTCCTCTAATGTATACATGAACGTTTTATGATTCGCTGTAGCATTCAATTCGGCTGATGGCTTATTTGGGTCTTCTGGGAAAATGGCATCAGGCGCTGCGGTTAATGCACCATCTTCATTCGGTCGATTATATGCTTCAGTTATGATGGTAACCATACCGTTGCCGATGTCTTTAATTGATTGGACTACAGGGGATATCGCTTGCGTCACCGCAGGAGGGTTAAATACAATTGCACCTGCGCTCACGGATGCAGCTACAACGGCAGCAAGCTGGAAATGTCTCTTTCTTTTTTTCCATTTATTTAATTGTTCGATCTTAGCCTGAACGTTCTGCCAAGACTCTTTCTTGGATTGATCGGATGATAGGGAGGATGAAGATACTGTTTTCTCAAAAGCATCGTCAAACCATGTGTCAAATTTTCCGTTGTTCATCAATTTCACCCCATTCATTACGCAATTTTTTACGAATATTTTCACGTGCTCGGAACAATCGTTGTTTGATAACTTCTTCCTTAATCTCTAAGATGTCAGAGATTTCTTTATAACTTAATCCTTGTTTCCAGCGGTATTCAATGAGTACCCGATATTCTGGCTTCAACGTATTTACTAGAGCTTGAAGAGAATCCTCCATCATTTTAAATTCGACTTCTTGCTCGACAGAGATAGAAGACTGCAATCCTTCATCTATATATGTATTAACATAATCTATATCCATTTGGTTACGGTGTTTTTTATTTTTTCTTAAATAAGTGATGGTTGCATTTCTGCATACGACTTTTAACCAAGCTCTTAGTTTGATCTCATTCTCAAATATAGGTTTCTTTCTAATGACTAGAATGAACGCATCCTGGATAATGTCTTCCGTAGCCGTATGATTCTTAAGCATGTAATATACTAACCCATACACTAAATCATAATATTCATAATAGACTTTTTCTTGTAAAGATTGATCTAAATGGTTGAAATCGGTGGCCACTAATAATTTTAAATGATTTGACATGTTAACATCCTCCTAACGACAAAACGAACGATTAATCCAATATAATTATTTCATTCATCTTCTATACTTTACATTATTTGTGGAGGAAAATCTTGTTAATTTAGTTATTAAGTAAATCTAATTCTGCACGAAGATTAGCTATTCGTTATGGATGGAGTGTCACACATGATTCTTGACGCTACCCTTTCCGAAGTAACATGATATAATAACTCATATTATCAAGTATTCTATGATAATGATTTCATGAATTTTAACCAGATTACCTTTATAGGAGGATATTATGAATATTCAACATGCCGCATTTGAGACTCAGTACCAAGGTGAAAAGGCAATATTGCTCCAACATGGTCGCTATGAAGCAGCTGTATTACCTGAATTAGGTGGGAATTTGATCTTGTTTCGTGATACAGACAAAGGTTATCACTTCCTACGTGAACCCAATGAACATGAGATGGAACATTTCAAAGCAAATCCTGCCGTGTATGGCATTCCTGTATTATTCCCACCCAACCGTTTCGAAGATGGTAAATTTCCTTGGGAAGGTAAAGTCTATGAACTGCCAGTTAATGAAAAAGACAAAGGCAACCACTTGCATGGGTATATGCATACACTGCCTTGGGATGTTGACCATTTTTCATCAGATACATATGAGAGCAAGGTTGCCATTTCACAAAAAGTCAGTGTCGGCCATTTGTATAAGAAGTATTTTCCTTTTGAATTTACACTAACGCTAGAATATACCTTAAGTGAAGCAGGGCTTAGACAACAAGTATCAGTGAAGAATAATGGGAGCGAACGAATGCCTAATTTACTTGCATTTCACACGGCAATCAATGCGCCATTTGCACCTCATAGCTCAGCTGCTGATTATCGTATGAAGTTAACTGTAGGGGATCGCCAAGAGCTTAATGATCGTATGTTACCCACTGGACGTATTCAGCCCTTAACAGTGAATGAAGAATTGATGAAGAATGAAGGCGTTAATCCTTATTCGTCACCATGGGATAATCACTATACATCCAGTCCCCAGAATGGACGTAATATGATGGAACTTACTGACACAAGAACAGGGGATAAGCTGATCTATGATGTGGATGCTGCCTTTAAGTATTGGATGATTTGGAATAATGAAGCGTGTGGACAATACTTCTGTGCAGAACCTCAGATAAATCTTGTGAATGCACCGAATATTCAAGATCGAAATGCCGAGGAGATTGGTCTAATCGGACTTGAGCCAGGTGAAGTATGGATGGCAACGAGTTATTTATATCCGGCTTACGCATAACAAACAAACCAGTCATACCCGTAATAGGGTGTAGACTGGTTTTTTAGGCTGATCTAAGATTGACTGAATTAGAATAGAATACTCAACTCATATTCAGATGATGTCCGCATGCACTACAGAAGCGATCCGACGATATAACTGCTGTTCCACATTGACTACAGTGATTCGTAGTATGGGAATTGTGTTTATCTACAGATACCTGTTTGACCTTAAGCGTATGAAATTGCTGACCGCAAAAAGGACAATACGTTGCATCGGAAGGTAACATTTTACCACAGCCACATTCCTTTAGACTTTGAAGATGCTGAATTTTGCGTTGCATCTGCTGTAATTCTTTCTCAAGCGTAAGAATGTTCTGTTCATATTTCTGTATGTCAGCTGTAGGTATCATCTTTTCTTTGCGCGCGATGCTTTGATGGATAATACGTCCAATGGCCGTATAATTCTTATCTAAATCCTTTTCTTTCGATATGAGCTGCATTTTTAAAGTTGCTGCTTCGACCGTAGTTTGCGCTTTCTTACCAACATCAGAGACACTTTGTTTCATCTTATTAAATAAGTGAGACATCCTTTTCCTCCTTTAAAAGGGCCAACCCATTTCAATCCCCTTTAAGAACTGTTTCCTGTAACTATTCTATGGTCGAATAACTGGATTAGAATGCCCAATTCCCATCGGCAAAGATTTGCTCTTCTAGCCCATCACGAGTTAACCCATAGATATTCATCTGTGCCGAACCCATCATGAAATCAACATGAGTGATACTTTGATTCATACCTCTAGCGGCAAGTTCTTCTGGATTCATGGTCTTACCACCTTCAAGATTGAATGCATAGGAGCTTCCAATCGCAAGGTGACATGAAGCATTCTCGTCATATAAAGTCGTATAGTACAGAATATTACTTTGCGAAATAGGAGATTGGAACGGCACCAACGCCACCTCACCCAAATAATGAGAACCTTCATCCATATTCACTAAACGTTCGAGTGTGTCATAACCCTCTTCTGCACTGAAATCGATAATACGTCCATTCTCAAACGTGATCGAGAAACGATCGATGATGTTCCCACCATAACTGAGCGGTTTCGTACTGCTGACTTTACCGTTGACGCCAGTCTTTAGCGGTGCTGTGAACACTTCTTCTGTAGGAATATTAGCGACGAATGAGTTTCCTTGCTCATTAATACTACCCGCTTGTGCCCATATATGACCTTCGGGTAATTCAATGGTTAAATCAGTTCCCGGAGCTACAAAATGAAGGCTTTGATACTTCTTGCTATTCAGTTGATTGGATTTAGCTTGTAGTCTGTCAATATGTTCATGCCATGCCTGTATAGGATTGGGTTGATCCGCACGAACAGCGGCAAAGATAGCATCCCATAACATATCCATTTGTGCCTCTGGTGCTGCATCTGGGAATACTTTCGCTGCCCATGCAGGTGAAGGCGCGGCAATGCCGTTCCAGCTCATTTTATCAGCCTGTTGATATTGACGATATTTGTACATGGCTTGACCGTAGGTCCGTTGATGGTCGGAAATACGCTGTGGTTCGATTCCTTTTAGAAGATCAGGACTAGAAGAGATGATCGTCAAGAAGGCTGCACCATTCTCAGCGAGTTCAATCATTTCACCTGCGAACCAAGTAGGGGGCTCAGTAAAGGACTCACTAGAAGCTGATTCATATCGCAATCGTGAAATTACTTCATCGCTATAATTCACCTTCACAAGCTTAGCACCCGCTTCATAAGCTTTACGAGCAATCCGTTGAACTAGATCTGCTGATTCAATCATGGCACTAATAACTAGCGTCTGACCGGGTTGGATATTAACACCAATGTTCACGGCAAGTGTAGCATAATTCTCTAATTTATCTTCAAAATTCAGCATATTCATTATCCTCCATTCGTATGAATCAATCTACATTGCCCAATTTCCGTCTCGGAACAAGGGTTCCTCCAAGCCATCTTCTGTAATGCCATCAATATTCATCATTGCTGAGCCAATCATAAAGTCTACATGTGTGACGCTTGTATTTAAGCCGCGTTCAACTAATTGTTCCTGACTCAAATCCTTGCCGCCTTCTAGACAGAAAGAATAAGCACTACCAATCGCTAGATGATTCGATGCATTCTCATCAAACAGTGTATTGTAATAAAGAATATTCGATTCCGAGATCGGAGAGCGATGCGGAACGAGAGCAACCTCACCTAGATAGTGGGAACCTTCATCCATTGCTATCAGATGTTCAAGCGTTTCTTGTCCTTGCTCAGCAGATACACTGATAATACGTCCATTCTCAAAAGTGACTGAGAAATTATCGATAATACTACCACCATAACTAAGAGGCTTGGTGCTTCTCACCGTACCATTTACACCCGTCTTCAGGGGAGCAGTGAATACTTCCTCCGTAGGCATATTAGCTACGAAACGATGACCTTTCTCATTCGTACTATCACCTGCAGCCCAAATATGCCCTTGTGGCAATTCAATCGTAAGGTCTGTCCCTGGTGCAGTATAATGAAGTTTCTTATATCTCTTAGCATTTAGCATACTAGCTTTTGACGCTAATACGTCTAGATGTCCTTGCCAAGCTTCCACAGGGTGTTCTTGATCTATACGTACGGTATGGAATATCGCTTCCCACAGTTTCTGAACTTGTTGTGATGGATCCGTATCAGGGAACACTTTAGCTGCCCATTCTTCTGTAGGTACGGCAACCAGACACCAGCTGAACTTGTCCGATTGTACATATTGACGGTATTTCGCTAAAGCCTGACCTCTTGCTTTTTGCGAAGTAGCAATTCTTTCTTGTGGGATTCCTGTTAGAAGATCGGGGTTCTCGGCAAGAACAGTCAATACGGCTGCACCGTTCTCCACAAGCTCTACGATTTCACCCGCGTACCAAGTAGGAGGCTGGCCAAATGTCTTATCCGCTGCTAATTCATACTGTAGCCGCGTAACCACTTCGTCACTCCAGTTTACTTTTACCAGATCCGCACCCGCATCATATGCTTTCTGAACGATTAAATGTACAAATGCTGCTGAAGTAATAGGTGCATTGACAACGAGCGTCTGACCTTGCTGTATATTTACACCAACTCGTACAGCTAAATCTGCATATTTCATCAATTGCTGTTGGAAATCAGTCATGTATTTTCCTCCATATCAAATAGTTTCTACAATCTTCATTGTACTAAATTGAATTGCATAATGAAAATGAACATGTCATAGCTCGTGAAATGGTATACTATATAAATATATTTCAGATATAAAGGAGAGCATGAACGATGAATTTGCAAATTAAACATACAGATATGAAACGAAATGAAGATGATCATTTTGTAGGTCATACCGTATTTAGCATTGAGGGACAAAAGGATACATTCGAAATCACTTTCTTTAGTAAAAGAGGTAAGGAATGGGACTATAGTCTTAACTTTTTTAAGGATCCTGGAAGTGAAGAGGATCTAATGCGTCTTGATGAGATCCTTGTCGAAGACGATGATTTATATAATCAATTGCTGGATGCTGCGATTGAAGCTCAAGAACTATAAGGTTCAGAACACCCTAATCATTGTTGAGAGACCGTGTACTTACACGGTTTTTTGATGTTTATAAAAGAAGAAAATCCTCATTTTCCTATCTGTCATAATTTTATTGACAGTTAAGCTTCATTCTTTTATAATATGGATGTAAGCTTATGTCAACAAACTGTATTTATGATTGGAGATATGGAAGATGATATGGATGGGTATTGCTATTCTTGTGTTCACTTCAATGGTCATCACCACATGGTGGCCAACGCCAGAACTACAGGAATATCCTTGTAGCACCTTACCAACTGATCATACGCCCTATAAATTACTGGACATTAGAGACGCACTTGATTACGAAGCATGTCATGTACCTGGATCAGTGAATATATCGCTAGGTAGATTACCCTATGTGGCTAGGAAGGATCTAGAACCTGAACATTCGGTCATCATTATTGGGAAAAAAGATCGTAAGAGTAAGAAGGCTGCTCGTATATTAAAGAAAAAAGGGTTTCGTAAAATCTATGTTTGTATGAATGGAATATAGTTAATGATGGTTAATACGCCATAGAAACATGCTCATTCAATTGTATCGATGCAGGGGGTCCATGGACTTCCTGCTTTTTTTCTTTTATCATTAATTATTGAATAAATAGTTCGAGAATATGGAGGAGGAACCACATGAGAACTAGATACATAGCAAGCTCTTCCTTGATCTTCATGGGAATCGGCTTCATCGTAACATTGTTTTTACCACAAAATTTAGCAGTGCGATTGCTACAAGGTGGATTTGAAGCGGGTTTAGTCGGAGGATTTGCTGATTGGTTCGCTGTGTCAGCATTATTCCGTCATCCTATGGGAATTCCGATTCCGCATACGTCTTTATTAACTAACAATCGAGATAAAATTGTAAACTCATTAATATCTGCTATGGAGACAGAATTATTAAATAAGGAAAGTATTAAGCGTAAGTTGAGTCAGATGAAACTATCTAAGGCGGTAGCATCTGGTATTTTCAAACTAATTAGTAAGCGAAAGATAAGAAAGACGGTTATCCATTCACTGAAATCCACTGTAGAGACGATTCCTGTTGACAATGTAGCCTCATTTGTGCAGAAAGGCTTTGCCGGTTATGTCCGCAATAAAGAACTCGAACCACTTATAGCTCAAACGGCTGTATCGATTATAGAGAACCAATATGATGAGTTAGTTCTTGATTATATTCTTACCTATGGAAAGACATGGGCAAGTGATTCAGAATCAGAGAAAATGTTGGGACATTGGGTGCACGCGAAGTTACAAGATGTACAGCTTGGGGGGATGAAAGGTTTTGCGATCTCAGCCTTTCTAGGATTCATGAGTGAAGAGAAGTTAGGTTCGCTACTTACAGGGTTCATTCTATCTTCCATTAATGATCTCTCTAGACCAGATAGTGATTATAGGGAGCGTATCCTGCGTGAGATAAGAATGCAGATCACAACGGCTGCTTTGAATCCTGAGGTAACGAAACAAATCGAACACTGGTTGGACACTACACTCACAGGGACAGGCACGTATACATTCATTCTCAACCAACTGGAAGACCTTCGTGAACAACTTGTTCAACGGTTGGATCGTGAGTACGATAATGGCGGTCGAATCATCTTAACCTTATATCGTTCTATTACTTCCATGCTCAGTAAGCATGAACAACTTGTACAGAAATGGGAGCAGGGCGTTCTAGCGATAATTGTTGATCTTGTGGAGAAGAACTACTATAGATTAGGTCTATTAGTGAAAGATAACTTAGATCAGATGGATAATGAGACACTCGTGCATATGTTAGAGGACAAAGTGGGTAATGACTTACAATGGATCCGAGTGAACGGTGCATTATGTGGGTTCATTATCGGAATTGGTCTTACTATATTCCATATATTAATCTAATCGGGAGGATATAAGATGAAGAAATCACAACTTGGATCATCTGATCTATATGTAAGCGAAATTGGTCTTGGGTGTATGTCGTTAGGAAATGATAAACGTTCAGCCATGGCATTAGTTCATGAAGCGTTAGATTTAGGGGTTAACTTCTTAGATACAGCTGATCTCTATGACCATGGTCTTAATGAAGAAATTGTCGGTAGTTCAATCAAGAATCGACGAGATCAAATCATCCTATCCACGAAGGTAGGGAATCGATACGTACCTGAGCATGACAAGACAGTATGGGATCCTTCAAAAGACTATATCATGAACGCTGTCAAAGAAAGCCTACGTCGACTGGGGACAGATTATATCGACCTGTATCAATTACATGGCGGTACGATGGAAGATCCTATGGATGAGACGATTGAGGCATTTGAACAGCTCAAGCGAGAAGGGATCATAAGATATTATGGTATCTCTTCTATACGTCCCAATGTGATTCGAGAATATATCTCAGATGCGAATGTGGTTAGCGTGATGAGCCAATATAATATACTGGATCGAAGACCAGAAGAAGAGATATTGCCTTTATTAGGTGAGAATGATGTTAGCATGATTGTTAGAGGACCTGTGGCTAAGGGAATCTTATCACACCAAGGTGATCAGAAAACGTCTAAAGGATTTCTGAATTATAACCAAGAGCAACTACAACTCATGCGTGACAAGCTTCAAGTGTTAGTTCGTGAAGATCGAAGTATGGCACAACTCGCTATACGTTATGTATTGTCTGACCCAGCGGTGGCTGTTACGGTTCCTGGAGCAAGTTCAATAGAACAACTGCGACATAATATTGCGGCAGGCCGTGTCGAGCCTTTAAGTGAGCAAGAATTATCAATCATTCGTGATATAAGTCAGGCTAACTTATATATAGACCATCGGTAAGGGATTGAACTAGCATAGAAAGGTGTGAAGGATTGAACGTTATACAATTAGGACCATTTATACTTAATTTCCAAATCCTCATGCTGATAATTGCTGCATTCACTAGTTATCTGGCTGTGAAATATCGTATAGGGCAATTAGATGTTGATCGAATTATCATCGATAAGTATGTGAATGCCTTTATTCTAACAATTATCATCTGGAAGATGAGTATCATTATTTTCGACCCAATATCGGTTATAGAACAGCCCATTTCACTTCTATACTTCAATGGTGGGGATAAGGGATTATGGTTAGGCTTGCTCACTGCATGTATCTATTTATACATTCGATCACGTAAAGATGGTACATCTCTGATGATGAATCTGGATGTGTTGAGTATAGCGTGGATCACGGGTAGTAGTATGTATCATCTCTTGATATTAATCGTTGATCGAACGAGTATTCTATTCCATTTACTATATGTCATTTCAAATATCACGATTGGGTTACTCTATTTCGTTAAGAAACAATCAATAGGTCAATCCACAGACTATACCCGCTACTTCATGTGGTATAGTCTCATGATGCTGGGTGTATATTTTGTGGAACAAGGAAGAATCACTATTATCTATGGCTTTACGATGGTTCAATTGCTATTTCTCGCCATATTTATATTTTGTATGATTTGGGATAACATATTGGATCGTAGAAAAAGTAAAGAATGATAGTGATGGTCTACATGATCATGTGATCGTGATATACAATAGAAATTGAGGTGCAACATGCGAAAGAATGGCATTGCTATCATTATCGTTCTATTATTAGTAGGTTGGGGCGTATACGACTATCTAAATCAAGATCAACCCCAACCCAACCATGAACAACAGTCTTTGGAGAATATAGGTATTAAGAAAGGGAATAATGCGCCCGATTTTGAACTTATGGATTTAAAAGGGAAGCCAGTGAAGTTATCAGATTATAAGGGGAAAAAGGTCATTATTAATTTCTGGGCTACCTGGTGTCCTCCATGTCGAGCTGAAATGCCTCATATGGAGAAGATCTATGAAGAATACGGCGATGATGTCATCGTATTAGCTGTAAACTTAACGAATACTGAATCCAAAGCAAGCGATGTCCATACTTTCGTTGAGAAATTCGAATTAACATTCCCCATTGTGCTAGATGAGAAGGGATATGTCTCTGATACGTACCGAATTATTGCTTATCCAACGTCCTATTTTGTTGATACACAAGGTGTTATCCAAGAAATTTTCCAAGGTGCTATTAATTATGACATGATGACAAAAGCTCTATCCAAAATAAACTAATCCGAATTTGTATATACTTCATGAAGAGGTGATCAAATGGATCAAGCTAATTTCAAAGAAGCTCGTAAAGCAGAAGCCAACTATCATAATGAGTTGTATCAAGAACATGACATACTTGAATCTGGCACGTGGATGTCCGAGCCTAATCAAATAGTAATGAATCTGTTGGATCAGTTGTTAGAATCCAAGAAAGACCTACATGTGCTCGATCTTGGTTGTGGTGCTGGACGTAATACCATTCCGGTTGCTACACGTCTACAAGGTACAGATAGTCAAGTAATCGCTATAGACTTATTGGGTACCGCCATAGCTAAATTACGGGAGAACGCAAATAAGTATGATGTATCTAACATAATCCAAGTGGAAGAGTGTGACGTGGAATATACAACGATCAATGAATCTCAATACGATTATATTATGGCTTGTGGATGCCTGGAACATGTGAGTTCAGAAGATGCATTGTTGAAGGTAATTGAACGAATGAAGCGGGGTACTGTTCAAGGTGGCATTCACTGTATCACTATCAATACAGCAGTCACAGAAGTTGAGACTGATTCAGGCAAAGTATTAGAACCTTTAATTGAACTTAATTTATCAACAGAGAGAGCTATGACACTACTTGAGACAGCCTATCGTGATTGGAGCATATTGGAGAAGCGAACGGATAATCAATCAATTGATGAAGAGAAATATGATGTGCCAACACAATTTCGCACCGTATGTATTTCTTTTGCCGTACAAAAGGTGAAATGAGTAGCTCAACACAATACAAAGATAGAACACATCGATCTTAACATGACATTCGATGTGTTCTATTTATGTGTACATCAGATCATATTAGCTACTTCAATAACTTCCTAATCCATTTTACTTTGTCACCATAAGGAGGAAAGACGATTTTAATATCCAATTTCGTGCTTTTCTTCAGAATACTCTTAGCGTGGGAGAAGGTATCAAAGCTGTATTTGCCATGATAGGCGCCAATCCCGGCACTACCAACACCGCCAAAAGGAAGGTTTGTATTAGCAACATGAGATATCGTATCATTAATACACCCACCCCCGAAGGAAACTCGACTCAACACTCCTTGTTCTACGATCTTGTCTTCTGTAAATACATATAAAGATAAAGGTTTCGGTCGACTGTTAATCATATTAACTATATCATCCAATTCACGATACTCCATAATGGGTAAGATAGGACCGAATATTTCGTCTTGCATAACAGCATCTGACCAACCTTGCGTAGCTAGCAGTGTTGGCTCAATATACAAATCATCTTTTACAGCGTTCCCACCAACTATAATATTAGCTCTATCCATAGTAAGTATATTAATTAAACGATCAAATTGTCTCTCATTCACAATCCGTCCGTAATCCTTACTTAATTTCGCATCTGACCCATAGAAGTTAGTCATAATAGACTTCATTTCATCAACTAATACTTGTTTAATATCTACATGGGCTAGAACATAATCTGGCGCAATACAAGTCTGACCTGTATTCATCATCTTTCCCCATATGATACGCTTAGCTGCCAATTCAATATTGGCTGTGCGATCAACGATAACAGGGCTCTTGCCACCTAGTTCTAGCGTGACGGGCACAAGATTCTTGGCTGCAGCTTGCATGACAATTTTTCCAACAGCCACGCTTCCTGTGAAAAAGATGTAATCAAAGGAGGTATGGATCAGGATAGATGTTGTATCTTTATCACCCTCAATCACACGAATGTACGATTTATTAAATATCTCTTCTATCATTTCTTTAATAAGAGTAGAAACGGTAGGGGTATTCTCAGAAGGCTTCAGTACGACACAATTTCCAGTAGCGATCGCGCCGATCAGTGGTTCAATGAGGAGTTGAAAAGGATAGTTATACGGGCCAATAATTAGTACGGTCCCATAGGGTTCTTTCATAATATAGCTCTTGGATGGGAATTGATGTAATGGTGTCTTTACTTTCTGTGGTTTCATCCATTTCTTCAAATGCTTCATCGTATGACCAATGCTGCTCAAGGCAAAGCCAATTTCCGTTGCATAAGCTTCGAACTCACTCTTCCCCAAATCCTGATATAGTGCGGCGATGATCCGTTTTTCATTGGTTATAATAGCTTCTTTTAGTTTGCTTAATTGTTGTAGACGGAATGGAAGATCACGAGTCTGCCCACTATGGAAAAACTGATGATGCTCATGTAAATAATCCTCCATACACTCAGTTGTTAGAACCTCCAATTAAAACACCTCCATATTATATTTACTTATTTACAATTTACATCCATATCTACTTATGTAAGGTGAAAACAAAAGGAAGATGAAGTAGTGATGGTATCATTATAGGCGAAAGGAGAACCTATGGAAATCCGTAGAGTGCAAAAGCTTGAAAATATCTTCAATAATGTGACAAGTTCGAAGCAGGTCCATGAGGGAGTTTTATTTGTGGAGAACACAAGTGGTGATTTCTCATACAGCAGTGGATACGGTGGTAAGGAATTAGACTCTCCTTTGCTTATCTTTGCTTATGGCGAGCATTACGAAGCTGTTCACCACCACCTGCATTCTCGCTTTACAAGAACAGGGCAAGTTGTCACTTGACGATAAGATCATGATTCTCACATTAAGGACGCCGCAAGGGATCTTTCTAAAAAGATAATTTATAAGTTTCACTTGATACGCTGTTCCTAATATTTCGACAGAAACGGCACCACCATCCTTTTGAAGGACGACGGTGCCGTTTCTGCATTAACCCGTATTAGTTCTTGTAAGTAAAGTAATCGAAGTCAGCATGAAGGTTCTGGCCCGATGAATCCTGGCATTGCATCCCTACGAAAGCACCTGTAAAGAACCCTCCACCTTGGATATAATCATCCGAAAGTTTATACGATTCGAATTGAATTGCAATGGCTATCCAGTTCGTTCCGTCAAAGGAATAATGGTATTGGTACATATTCGTACTCACGTTAACGCGTAAATACACGTGCTCCACATGATCAGGAATAACAATTTCCTGGCCTTGAAGAGGTTGGGCAACGGAGGAATTATCGCATGTCATCAATTCAAGTATTCTTCCTTTATCTTCATTCCAAGTGATCTGACAAGATGTCCAGTTCTGAGTATTATAGTAATTCACTAATCCTGCAGATTGTTGGAAAGTCGTAGGGTTGAATGCAACCTTTGTCTCAGCTGTGAAAATAAAGTCCTGCCAACGTCTTGCCACAAAAGCTTGTGTGAATTTGGACGTTAATGATTCCTTTCCATATAGGCGTAAATGGCCAGGGTTATCTTTCAGAGAGAGGATATGCTCTCCTAATGGAATACGTAAATTTTGAAAGTGTAGATTTAGAACTTCATCATCAAAGTCATCTTTCACTGGGAAATCTCTATCCCATTTCACTTCTTCGATCTTCGGACCTTCAATTTGAGCAGAAGGTTGGTTACCACCTACGACATATGGCCAATCATTGTTCCATTCAAGTCTTTGAATGGCTGTCTCACGCCCTAGTGGACAGAAACCACGAGGATCTAATAAAGGTTGTCCCTCTCTTGGTAACGGTCTTCCTGTTAAATGTACCAAGAACCATTCGTCGGTATGTGTGTGAACCATCGATGCATGTCCTGCTTTTTGCAGAGCAATACGCGGATGTGCAAAGGAAGAGATTAACGGATTCTCTGGATGAACTTCGTAAGGCCCATTCAAATTTTTAGAACGTGCAATCGTTGCTTGATGCTCGTACTTTGTACCACCCTCAGCAGTAAGCAGATAGTAATAGCCATTTAAATGGTACAAGTGAGGTGCTTCCGTGAGCATGATATCGGTACCTTTAAAAATGATCTCTGCCTTACCTACAAGTTTACGCTCCGTAGCACTGTATTCTTGCAAAGCAATCCCATAGAAATTATGATGACCGATGCGGTGATCCCAATTCATGTTGACCAAGTATTTCTTTCCGTCTTCATCATGGAATAGAGATGGATCGAATCCAGAGCTATTCAAGTAGATTGGATCTGACCAGTCACCATCAATGGTTTCACAATTGGACAAATAATTATGACAATCCTTCCAATGACCTTCGAGAACCTTAACATCGGTATAGATCAACCAGAATTGCCCATCACTATACGATAATTGAGGTGCCCAAATTCCACCGGAATCTGGATTTCCCATCATATTTAATTGACTCAAACGGGTTAATGGTCTTGAGACTAAACGCCAGTTCTTAAGGTCTTTGGAATGATATATACCAACTCCAGGAAACCATTCGAACGTAGAAACAGCGATATAATAATCTTCTCCTACACGACAAATGCTGGGATCGGCATTAAATCCCGTTAAAATCGGATTTTGAATAGTAGTCATAAGTTATCTCCTTTTACCCATCCTAACAACCTCCCATAATACGAGGTTTTGGGTTATAATAAGGTTATTATAACAATGATGTTATGATGATCATATATCCATAACAAGCATGAATTTATCCAAATCAATCAGAAGAAGATTAAGGGCGTTAATTATAATTAGGGGGTGTGTTACATGGAAGTAGTATACGATCGACAACAAAAAGAGTATATGCTACCCGATATGGATTCCACATTTAAAGTGTTTGCCGCGCATTGGCGCACCGTAGAACAAGATTGGATATATTCACCTCATACACATCCGATGTTTGAGGTGAATCTCGTGTTATCTGGAACACAAGAGATGTTTGTTAACCGAAAAACTTACATTCAGAAGCCTGGAGATCTACTACTATTAAATCCGGGAGATATTCATGAAAGTCGAGTGGTGGGAGGGGAGAAGATGACGTATTATTGTCTTCATTTTGACGTGGACGAGAGAGCGTTTCGAGAACTTTTATGTCGAAATAAAATATGCTTTCATACATCAAAGAGTGATCTAGCACACGCGATCAGACCTGCACTCGACAAATTGATAGCAATAACAATTGAGGAGGACAGCGTGCGCGTGGAATCTAGGATGAGAGCTCTATCTACTTTATTCGAGCTGTTTGCCGCGGTCAGTGGTCATCTGTCCCAACAGGGAAGCGACAGCACAACAGGTTCACGTATGTCGCAAACAGCTTCGAGTATAGCTGCAAGATTGGAGCGTACTGTGAATGAAACATTTGACGGAATCCATGAGAGAAGTGACACAGATTCTGTGGCATCCATTGCTAAGGAAATGGGTTATAGCATGTCATCTGTGAATCGGATGTTTAATCATGTTTTCGGGATGTCCCCGCGCCAATATTTATCAACATTAATGTTGAAGAAAGCGAAACTATTACTGATGGAACCAGAACTTACGATAGAGTTCATATCTACCAAGCTAGGTTATAAAGACATTGCGCATTTTAGCAGGCAATTTAAACGATGGACGGGAGAATCACCAGGCAAGTTTCGTGACCATTTCTATAAATAATAGGGTAACCTTATATGATACAATAGGATCATCAATTATCGCAGGACCAATGACTAGTGAATGGAGATAAACAACCATGTACCGTAATTTAGAAGAATGCATTGTCGATTTAGAGAAAAATGGTCATTTAGTACGTATTAAGGAAGAAATAGACCCTTATCTTGAAATGTCTGCTATTCATATGAAAGTGTATGAAGCGGGTGGACCTGCTTTGTTATTCGAGAATGTAAAAGGTTCGAAATTTCGAGCAGCATCCAACTTATTTGGGACGCTAGAACGTAGTAAATTCATGTTCCGAGATACTTGGGCATCTGTGCAGAACGTCATGGCTCTTCGCGACGATCCTATGAAGGCTCTGAAACACCCCTTTCAGAATATTGGAAATGGATTAGCTGCTATCAGAGCTTTACCTTTGAAGTCATTTGGAAGAGGTCTTGTTACTACACAAGAAATTCAAATCTCTGACTTACCTCAAATCCAACACTGGCCAATGGATGGTGGAGCTTTCATCACATTACCCCAGGTATATACAGAAGATCTTGAGAAACCAGGAATTATGAACTCCAATCTAGGCATGTATCGTGTACAGCTTAATGGTAATGAGTATGAATTAAATCATGACGTTGGTTTGCATTATCAGATTCACCGAGGTATTGGGGTGCATCAAGACAAAGCCAATAAGTTAGGAATTCCCCTGAAGGTGAGCATTTTCGTAGGAGGTCCACCTGCACATACGTTGGCATCTATCATGCCTCTGCCCGAAGGATTAAGCGAGATGACGGTTGCCGGTCTTCTAGCAGGTCGTAATTTTCGATATAGCTATATCGATGGCTATTGTATTAGCCATGATGCAGACTTCGTCATCACAGGTGAGATTCATCCAGGTGATACGTTGCCAGAAGGTCCTTTTGGTGATCATTTGGGTTATTACAGTCTCACACATCCTTTTCCAGTTATGAAAGTACATAAAGTCTATGCTAAGCCCAATGCGATCTGGCCGTTCACTGTAGTGGGTCGCCCACCACAAGAAGATACCGCATTTGGAGAACTCATTCATGAGTTAACAGGCGATGCCATCAAACAAGAAATACCAGGTGTCAAAGAAGTTCATGCAGTGGATGCTGCTGGCGTCCACCCACTACTATTTGCAATTGGAAGCGAACGCTATACCCCTTACCAGAAAGTCAAACAACCAGCAGAGATACTCACGATCGCTAACCGCATACTGGGAACAGGTCAATTGAGCCTGGCCAAGTATCTTTTTATAACGGCAGAAGAAGATCAGCCTTTGGATACGCATCACGAAGTAAACTTCTTAACCTATATTCTGGAACGTATCGATCTACATCGGGACATTCATTTCCACACGAATACGACCATAGATACGCTTGATTATTCGGGCACTGGATTAAATAGTGGAAGTAAAGTGGTATTTGCAGCTTACGGGGATCGAAAAAGAGAATTATGCACGGAAGTACCTGAGTGTATGAAGGAAATAAGGGGTTACGATAACCCACAATTGGTGATGCCGGGAATAGTTGTCATCCAAGGACCTGAATTTATAGATTATCCTCAAGCGCAGGAACAATTACGAACATTATCAAATGAGATTCATCGTAAAGGACCGCTACCGTCTTGTCCGATGATCATTCTGAGTGACGATAGTTCCTTCATAAGTGCGTCAATCTCAAATTTCATGTGGGCTACATTCACACGTAGTAATCCTTCTCATGACATCTATGGTGTGAATAGTCATTATGAGAACAAACATTGGGTATGTGATAATGTTATTATTGATGCCCGTAAGAAACCACATCAAGCACCACCGTTAGTTGCTGATCCTCATGTGGAGAGAAATATTGAACGCTTATTTGCTAAAGGAGCTAGTCTAGGTGAAGTAAATATTAATTAGTTATAAAGAACTAATATTAGAAGTTTATACCCCTTAATTTAGAGGATAACCTCCTTACAAGATAGTTCTCAATACACTAGAATACATATATAGATAAAATATCTTCGAGGGGATAGAACAATGAAGACAAGGAAAAGCTTCATGCTACTCATGTCTATTTGTTTCTTTACAACAATAACTTTATTCGGTTGTGGAAACGGTAACAAGAACGCCGTTACAGTGACAACGAGACTTGAACCTCTTGAGATGACACTTCGTCATACACAACTCGGTGCTGATAAACAGAAACGTTTTGCCATTCTTACGGATGTGATCTCAAAGGTGGAGGGCGATGTTGAAGGACTCAAGTTCAAGATTGATGGAGTAGATTCTGACGTGAACCGCAAAGAGAAGCTTCGTGGTGAAATGGCTGCAGGAAATCCACCAGATATCTTCGATTTGTTTGGAAGCCCGGATTCTAAAGTATATGCAAGAGAAGGTAAATTACTAGACTTGACACCAATCCTTGAAGAACTTGGTATTAAGGAGAAATTCAGTTCCTTAGATCCTTTTACATTTGAAGGTAAAATCTATGGTCTGCCTGTCGGTGGTTCAGGTGAAGGATTTTTCTATAACAAAGAATATTTTGAGATGAATGAACTTACTATTCCAACAACGATGAAAGAATTAGAACAACTCTTAGATGTAATACAAGCCAATGGTAAAGTGCCTATGGCTGGAGCATCCAAAGGCGGTTGGGTACCACTTATGCTTGCCAATCACTTATGGTCACGCTATGCCGGATCAGATGTAACGGCCATGTTCACAACAGGAGAAGCTAAATGGACTGATCCTAATGTGATTAAAGGATTTACTAAATATAAAGAATGGGTGGATAAAGGCTACTTTAAAAAGGGAGAACTAGGTTTTGAATATGCTGAATACACAACACAATTCACAAGCGGTGAAGCGATTCTAATGTATGATGGAACATGGAAATCGTCCGTGTTCATGGCTGGAGAGTCAGGTGAAGGATTAGTAGGTAAGGTTGGATTCTTTAATCTTCCTCCAGTGGAAAATGGTATTGGTGATCAGACTTCTATTATGCGTGACGTGAATAATGGTTATGGATTCTCCAGTGCTGCAGAGAAAGATCCTCGTAAGATGGAAGCTGTAAAGTCATTTATTAAGAATCTTTATAATGAAGAAATGCAAATTCGTGGTCTAGTAGAAGATGGTGTTCTTCCTGCCATGAAGATGGAAGCAGATAAGCTGACTGCAAGTATAACAGATGACTTGATGAAGCAAATTGTAGATGTACTTAACTCATCAGAGACTTCATTTCCAGCGTTTGACTCTTTAGTTCAAGCGGATGTGACCACTGAAATTAGTAATATTCAAATTCAGAGGCTTATTGGTCAACAAATAACTCCTGAACAAATGGGTGAAGAACTTCAAAAGGTGCAAGATATAGCGAATAATAACGCAAATGGAGACTAAATCCACATTTATCAGAAATATTCAACAAATATCAACAGACAGTATAAAAGGATAAACCCATACAGAATGGATGCGTGTAGTTATGAATTTACGTGTCAAATTATTGCTGGCATTTGTTATACTCATTATCGTTCCTCTATGTATATTGGGTATTGTCACTTTTATGGTCACTTCAAACTCGATAGAAGAGAAATATAGCCGCCAAGCGGAATACTCGCTTAAGTCGATCAGTTACAGTATTTCCACAGCATTTAAGCAAATGGATAATGTGACTGACAGTGGCATTGGAACGTCTGTATTTCATATGGCCTTAACGGAGAAAGATCCCAGTAAGCAGGATCTGACCGCAACAGAACAATTGAATTTGAATGCTAGTCAACGTAACTTTCGTAACTTACTATATAACCACCCATCTATAAGTTATGCTTTTCTCTATAATTTACATGGGAACAATAGTACGGTTTCTATATTTACAAAAGAAAATTTTAAAGCGATGAAATTCAGTGAGTTCAAGAATCATCCGTTATATCAAGAAGTTGTTGAACTGAATGCCGTTCCTAAATGGCTTGCACCTCATGAATATCCTGAGATCACAGGTACCGAACCTGTATTCACTCAAATTAGACTTATTAAGGATATTAGTACACTTAAGAATATAGGTATTCTAATCGTACAAATCAAAAGTTGGGATATCGAATCCATATTCCGTAATCTCTCGTTGGATCAAAGCGCTGGTTCTACACATTTTATGTTAGTTAATAATGATGGTTTGATCTTATTCGATCCCATGCAGTCGTTAGATGGACAGAACATTAAGACACTAATGGACAAACCGGCAGATTTCGAGAATGGATACCAAAGTTTCAAAGCAACATTCAATCATAATAAAAGTATCGTATCTATGTACCATCTTAAAGAATACCCTTGGAGCATCGTCTCTGTTACATCTTGGGAGTCATTGTCAGAGGAAACCAAAGTCTTTGCTCAATGGTTTATTGGGATCACCGTATTATGTCTGTTCGCTGCACTTACCTTTAATATCGTATTTATGAATCGTATAACAGGTTCTATTGGTATGATCGTCCGATTCATGCGTAGGGTAGAAGGTGGAGATTTCAAAGTTCGTATTGAAGATAAGGGTACAGACGAACTACATGTGTTATCCAAAGGATTTAATGATCTTGTCGATAAGATCAATCTTTTATTTTCACAAGTACAAAATGAACAGAAGCAGAAGAATCAAGCGGAGCTACGTGTTCTACAAGCACAAATCAAACCGCACTTTCTATTTAATACATTAGAATCCATCAATGTACTTGCTATGCAGAATGAAGGCGAAAAAGTAAGTGAAATGGTTTATCGATTGGGAAATATTCTTAGAATTAGTATAGAGAGTAAGGAAATAATCTCATTGGAAAAAGAAGTAGATCATCTGAAAAGCTATTTGGAAATTCAGAAATTTCGATTTGAAGATGTTTTTGATTATGAAATCGATATCCCTAGGCATTTAAAGGATACGAGTATATTGAAGTTAACACTTCAACCATTAGTAGAAAATAGCATACAGCATGGTTTTGAAGGGATTTCTTATAAAGGATTAATCCGTATACGTAGTTGGACAGAGCAAGGAAGGCTTATCTTGGAAGTCGAGGATAATGGAATTGGGATCAGTAACGAACAGCTACTATCATTCGAATATATGCTATCCGAACAGAATGATATAAATGAAACCGTTCAAGTTCGAAATCCAGTTAATCAAGAACGTAGAGGTCTGGGTGTCAGAAGTGTTGCGGATCGAATTAGAATTCATTATGGAGATATTTACGGTTTATTCATATGTTCTTCAAGTACAACGGGTACAATTATTCGCTGTGTTATACCAAATGATGAGTGGAGGGAAATATGATGCTAAAAGTGATGCTAGTTGATGATGAAGCTCCAATTCTAAATAATCTGAAAAAGGTAATCCCTTGGGCCGACTTAGGTATGGAAGTTATGGGACTTGCAAGAAGTGGAAAAGAAGCTTTAGAAATATTTGAGCAGAAGGCCCCCGATATTATTTTGTCAGATATTCGTATGCCTGTTATGGATGGATTAACACTTATTGGAGAATTACGAAATAGAGGTTGTCATGCTGAAATACTCTTGCTTACAGGCTATCAAGAGTTTGAGTATGCGAGACTTGCAATTAAATATAAAGTGCGCGAATACATTTGCAAGCCAATACATTATAAGGAGTTAGAGAATACGCTTCGTGTCATTGGTAAACAAGTGTTACTGAATCGTAAGCTTGATCCACTTCAGTTCGTGGCGCAGATTCAAGAGAGAGAACCAACTGAATCTCCTAAGAAAACACCACTTCAATTAATGACGGAAGCGATTACTTATATTATGGCTCGACTCGATAAAGACTTGGGCATAGAAGAACTTGCTGATCATTTGGGTATCAGTTGTAGTTATTTCAGTTTACTTTTCAAAAATCATGTGGGTTGTACCTTCGTAGAATATTTAACCAATCAACGGATCGAAGCATCGAAACATCTTCTTAAATATAGTGAGAAGAGTGTGACTCAGATTGGTCTAGATATTGGCTATCAAGAAAGACGTTATTTCACCCGAGTATTCCTGCGGCATACAGGTATGACTCCGTCAGATTATCGGGATCAATTAAAAGAACCAGTTAGGTAATGTAGCATTAAAATATAAAATATAAAGTATAAGGTGAGTGATCAATAATGAATCTACACAATCTTACTCTGAAGCAAAAAATCGGCCAAATGTTTATCTGTGGATTCGATGATCTTGTACCAAATCATCATATAACGGAGTTGATTCAAGATCATCACGTTGGGGGTATCATTTATTTCCGTCGTAATATTGATGACTTAGATCAAGTCTCTCAACTATCATCTTCACTACAAGAGATTGCTATGGAATCTGATAATTTGCCCTTGTGGATCGCAATTGACCAAGAAGGGGGTATGGTGACCCGGATTGATCATAAGAAAATGAGCCGAATACCAGGGAATATGGCATTAGGTGCAACAACAAATCCTGAATATACTTATAAAGTCTCCACGATTAGTGCAGAAGAAATGATCGCATTAGGTTTAAACGTTAACTTTGCGCCGTGTCTAGATGTAAATAATAATGCACGCAATCCAGTCATTGGTGTACGATCTTTCGGAGAAGATCCTGACCTTGTATCCGAGCATGGAGCTGCAGTAATTAAGGCATTTCAAGATAAGAATCTATCCGCAGCAGCGAAACATTTCCCCGGTCATGGAGACACCAGCGTTGATTCGCACTTGGGACTAGCAGAAGTGCCTCACACGCGTGATCGGTTGGATAAGGTTGAACTCAAGCCATTTATTAGAGCTATTGAAGAAGGTGTGGATATGATCATGACGGCGCATGTCATATTCCCTGCAATTGAACCTGTACCGATACCAGCTACATTATCTAAAGCCGTATTGACCGGATTACTTCGTGAAGAATTAGGATTCGAGGGAATCATTGTGACAGACTGTCTGGAGATGCATGCTATTGCCAAATATTACGGCATAGCAGAAGGCGCTGTCAAAGCTATTGAGGCAGGAGCTGACTGTGTACTAGTAAGTCATACATTAAGTGATCAGATTGATGCGATCAATGCTGTCAATGAAGCCGTTCAAAGTGGAAGAATCGCTGAAAGTGTCATTGATCTGGCCGTAGATCGCATATTAAATTTGAAAGAAAAGCGTCTACAGCATATCAATATTACGAATCCAAAAGAGTTCGTAGAACGAGGACAAAAAGAAGAAATTGATCATTTGCTGTACGAAGTAGCATGCAATAGCATTACACTTGTCAAAGATAGTGGCTTGATCCCTATTGCCAAAAGTCAATCCGTTCTTGTCATATGGCCTGAGGTGCGGCAGGAGACGCAGGTGGATGAGCCTTGGACAGATGTCGCGACGTTAGGACAGACGTTAGCTAGTTATATTGATAATGTAGAAGAAATACGAATTAGTGCAACTCCAGTTGAAGAGGAGATCAATCACGTTCTTCAAGCAGCCACATCTGTTGATCAAGTTATCTTCGTTACGTATACATCGGGAAGTCAATTGCCTGCAGGGCAACGCGAACTGGCTGAAAGATTGACGACTCAACAATCTAATTTGATCGTTGCATCCACTCGTAACCCTTATGATCTTAATGATATTCCAGCTGTTCCTACTTATCTATGTTGTTATGAGAATACACCTTATTTCATGGAAGCACTTGCTAGTATTCTAGTAGGTAAGGATAAGGCAGAGGGAACTTTACCTGTCACTTTGCAAGAAAGTTAAGTCACTGTAAATACCTGTATATACTAGAACTCATTGTGATAATATGGATAGAGTCAAACAAAAGACAACGCATTATGCGTTGTCTTTTGTTTGATATATGCCTATATAGTTACAACTTAGATACTATTACCATTACTTATCCAATTATAATTAATCTAGTCATTTAATATGGAGGTATAACATTGAAACCATTCAGAAAATTATATACATATAACATTGTGCTCGCAAGCTCTCTTGTCTTTTCCCAAATGCCAGGATACACAGCATCAGCTGCTCCTGTTGCGACCCATTATACTGCGCCAGCTAAGCAAGTTATTACAGCTAGTGCGATTGGTAATCTGGGTTCCATTACACTTGGATCTCAATTTCGTGCAACATTAGTGGATGTGCACATCTGGCCACAAGAAGGCGGAAATATTCTAACCTATACATTGAACTATACGAATGGAAGCCATAAAAATACAACTCTGAACAATTACTTTTCTAGAGTCGCAACGCCATCAGGAACTATCCTACCTGGCAATCCAATTACGGAAGACATGACTAAGAAAAAGGTTAATCCGAAAGGTTCTGAACGTGTAACGTATTACGTTAATGTGGGGAAGACCAAATCCCTAAAAGGGTTAAAGATCCCCATGTATGTGTGGGATGCTAAAGTCAAAGGGTACCTAAGACATCTAGGCACATTCAAATTACCTACAGACTACTCTCCCGACATCGCGATTGGTAAAAGCATTCATACCACATTAAATAACAAACCTATCACGGCATATCCTAAATCGTTGCAATTCTATGAACTAAATGGCAAGAAATATGCAAAGGTAGGCGTCAGCCTAACGAATAAAGGTAGTACGATATTTGCAGAACCGGGATATATGTTATATTTGGTGTCCGCTAGTGGTACTTCGTTTGAACTTGCCTTAGATCGTTCTCAACTAAACTATAAGATACAACCCCAAGAGAATAAAGTGATCACCTATATGACGGAAATCCCTGCCTATATGAATACGAATCATATGAAACTCCAATTTGTTCGCAAGGATGAGACGTTGAAGCTAGAACTTCCCAAGATATCCTTTAACCTTCCTATTGCAACTACACCTGATCTTATCGTAGAAAAGGATATTATCAAGAAGATTATCATTAACAACAATACGATCGAAACGCAATTAAATAATGCAGTTGTGTATGAAGAGAATAATAAGGGAATGTGGTCTTTCCAGCTTCGACTAAAAAATACAGGTAATAAAACGGTCATTATGCCGAATTATGATCTAACGATCAAATCTTCCACAGGTAAGTTCTTCCCTGTACGTGCCAATGCGCTAAACGGTATGATTATGAATCCATTGGAAGAGAAAGTGATCGCGATTACGGCACAAATACCTTTAGAAGTAGAGCAGAAACAGTTACAACTACAAATGATAGAGAACGTATCGATAGATACTACGACCCCATCTACTGAGCAACCAAATACTACAATGCCATCATTACCTATTGCTTATTATCAAATCCCTTACCAACTTCGGTTGAACACTTTATCGGGACTCGATTATAGCACAACCAATTCATATGGAACTTTTGTCTACAATCTACATTCGGTTCAACGCTTCCCATGGATGGAAGAAGATTTGGTTGTAGCTAAATTACGTATAACGAACACGCAATCGGTCTCCCTATCCCTACCGGAATTGAAGGCTGCCTTACAATTGGATTATGATGACTTGTTCGCTTCAACAGAGATTTTTATGGATAAACAATCTACGGTCCTTGCACCAGGCAAATCTATGGATATTCATGTCATGACTAAAATTCCATATACAACGGATTTCAACATGATGAAGCTTAATCTTTACGCAATAGAAGAGAAGGAGTCTGTTCCATTTGTGACGTTATCCACCAATAGCACCACAGATGTTGTAAACAACATTACGCGAGGTGGATCTTTTAAAATAAGTCATGTAGGTAAGAATGCTACCCTTCAAGAGAAAAAGACTGTTGTATACAACAATGCTAACGCTAGCATTGCTTCAACAGAAGTACTCATGACGAATGATGAGAGAAGACAGAGTAGAATGGTACGACTTCAAGCCTACTATAAAACGGCAAATGGCGAATTCTACGAAGCTACTTCGAATCAACCAGAAACAGCTGTTAATCCTGGAGGCAAACAATTAATTACGTTCTCAGCTAAGCTTCCTAAGTCAGTGAACACCTCTGGTCTAACGCTCTATATCGGATCGGGGATTACGGGGAACAAATTAACAGAACCAGGACAATTGGCTACAGGCTTTATTAATATGGCATCGTTAGATCTTAATATATCTACTCCATCAACCAATCTGATGCAGGTTACACTTCATCCCTATACGTTATCTATCCAAAGTGCGAACGGTAGCATCAAGGAAGGTAGCGATACGATCAATATTGCTCTACATTATCATTTGTTCAAGGATGGTAATTACGATACGGGTAACTTCCAGCATAAGCTCATTCTCAAATTGACAGATCGCAACGGTCAGTCACAAGAGAAACCACTTGATCTAGGATCAGATCTTACGGAAGGAATGAATAATATGCATACGCTGTTCTTCAGTAACGATCGATATAAAACACTTATCGGTGGTACTTATAGATTAACGTTGTATGATGAAGTGCAAGGTGAACGCATTGAATTGGGAAGCCAGCAATACATCTTAACGTACGAGAGACTACCTGAGATAGAGTAATACATTTGGATTAATACTAAGTATAAGAAGGAGCAGTATGCATGTTACGAGTCCACAATATTACGCACACATTTAAGAATGGTAATGAATGGACCCCGGTACTTCATGACATTAACTTTCAAGTAAAACAAGGTGAAATGGTAGCTCTATTAGGTAGTTCCGGCTCTGGTAAATCTACGCTATTAAATCTTATGGCAGGCCTAATGAAGCCAACCGACGGGGAAATATACATTGCCGACCATAACATCGTGAAGATGAATGAGAATAAGCTCTCTGAATTTCGAAGACAGCATATCGGATTTATTTTTCAAGCCTATGAGCTTATTAGTAGTCTAACGGTCCGAGAGAATGTTGAAATGCCTTTGGTATTCCAATCGATTTCACCTGCTATACGCAAACAGAAATCCCTCGCATTATTAGAGAAGGTAGGTATTCCGGATAAAGCAGATGCTTTCCCATCACAACTCTCAGGTGGTCAGCAGCAACGTGTCAGTATCGCGCGATCTCTCATTACAGAACCGTCCGTTATCTTTGCAGATGAGCCTACAGGGAATCTAGATTCCAAGACGGAAGAGGAAATCATCAGCATATTGCTACAATTGAATAAGACAATGGACACGACCTTTATCGTGGTTACGCACGAAGCCGATGTTGCCGAACAAATGCAGCGGATCTTTGCACTAAGAGATGGTTATCTAGTAACTGAGAAGGATGTTTCTCCCTTATTGGTAACTGGTGGGGGGACAAGTCATGAGGATTAGTGATATTTCTCGTCTCGCATGGGATCAGATCAGACGGCGAAAGGTTGTCACAGGTCTTTGTATGGCAGGAATATCCATCGGATGTGCTGCCATTATTGTCGCCTTAAGTGTTGGTGAATCTGCGGAGAGCTATTCAGAACAATCCATGAACCAATTCTTTAAAATGGATGAAATCACTGTGACACCTAATACTGGCGTGCCTTCTCAAGGTGGTAGTGGTGGAGAATCTGTAGAGAAGGATCTTCTTGATCCTGGAAGATTAACTCAGCAGAAGTTAGATATTATCCAAGGCTTGAACCATGTAAGTGCAGCTGCCCCATTTCAAGAATTAGGCCATGTGCAGATGTATACCATTGATAATAGAGTCGTAGATATACAGGTCATAGGAACCGATCTTCATCTACTTACCAAGTTTGATAAGTCCTTTAAGCAAGGAGGACCTTCCGATCTCTCAGGGATGGTCGTTCTTAATTATGGTGCCACCTTAGGTTTGATGGATGCCGAGACGAAGCAGAAGATATTCGATGGGTTCAACAACGATCCTTTTAACGACGAACTAAGGCAACAATATGATAGTCTAACTCTCATACCTTCTGAGTTGTATCTGCAACAGATTCAACTGCAAATGGTGGACTATTCCTCTACCAATGGAGAGACTCATAATAGCAGTTCGCTTACGGTGAGTGGGGTGCTGAATAAAGCGTCAGGTGTTGATGATATGATGGCTTCTTACGACAAGGTCATGTATGTCTCTATTGAGACGGGAGAGCGATTAATTGAAGAATTGAAGATTCAGAATGGTGAATCCGGCCAGGTGGGAGCCTATAACTCTTTAATTGTAAAAGTAGATTCTACCGAGAATATCGTGCCGTTGGAGCAACTTATACAGAAGTTAACTTTAAACACGAGTTCGAATCTATATCAGAAAGAACAGCTTGCAGAGACCTTTGATGTATTTAAAAAGGCTGCTTTGGGCGTAGGTATGTTTATTTTGATCATAGCCTCTATTTCCATTATCGTTGCCATGACCATGTCTACTTATCAGAGACGACGACAGATCGGTATTATGAAAGTACTCGGTGCTAACATGGGCCAAATACGTAATATGTTCATTACAGAAGCCGCTTTACTTGGGCTATTGGGTGGCATGTTGGGAGTAGCTATTTCCTATCTCATTGTATATGGGATCAATCGGCTCATTGGTACCTCTGCCGGTCTAGATCCGAGTCAAAGTATGAAGATATTTATTCCTATAATGTATCTTCCAGTGGGTATTGCTTTTGCCTTAATGACTGGGGTATTATCGGGGATTTATCCAGCGATTAGTGCTTCTAGAACAGATGCATTGACAGCTATAAAAAGAGATTAGTTATTCCAAGGTGAGAGGAAGACAAATAGATGAAGAAGAAATTGAAATGGATTATTATCGTCATTGCCCTTCTAGTTGTGGGTACAATCCTATTTATCACACTGAACAAGACGGATGAACCTATGGAACCGATGGATACTCTAGAAGCCATCCCTTTTGAAGTAACTGCAGAATTAATAACCAAATCGGTTCAAGTGAAAGGGAAGTCACAGTATGAACAGGAAACACTCGTCTACGCCCCATTCGCATCTAAGGTAACGGAGTGGAAAGTAGAGAATGGGGGCCAAGTAAAAGCTGGCGATATTTTGTACATACTAGATCAATCCACATTAAAGAACGAAATTGCATTGCAAGAGGCAACGAATCGCAAAGCGAAGTTAGAAGCGGAGCTAAATGAGTTCCTAAGCCAACAACAAGAAGACGAGGAAGTCCTTGGTGCTACCGAAGCGGAACGTTTAAAAGCACTTGCAGCCAAAGAAACCGCACGGTTAGGTGATGAACTTAATAAAATGAACGCCGATATCCAGAAACAAGAGCTTGATGAGAAAAAGGCTAAGCTAAGAACGGCAATCTATAAAGCCCCTGCAAGCGGTATTTTTCTTTATGACAGCTCTAAAGAACGTCCGCAATCCGTAACAGATAATCAATACATTGGTAAAATTGTAGATCTGAACAAACTGGAATTCATTGCTCTTGTCGGAGAACAAGATATATTTCGCATTGTAGAAGGGATGAATGTTCAAGTAAAGATGACTGCACTCAAGGAATTAGAACTATCGGGAAAGGTAACCAAAGTATCCAAATTCGCAGTTAGCGCTGCGGGTGAGAACAATGCAAATCAAATTCCTCAATTTGAAGTGGTGATCTCTCTTGATCCGAATGAGAAATTAATTGGTGGACTCAGCCTAAGTGGGGAGATCGAGACACTCCGCAAAGAAAATGCTACTGTCGTGTCCAGTATTGCTGTAACACGTGAAGGAGATATAGCCTATGTGATGTTGGATATGGGCAATGGGCAATATGAGCGAAGAGATATCGTGATTGGTCTAGAAACGGGAGATAAAGTAGAGATTCTATCTGGTGTAAATGTTGGAGATACTGTAGTCATTCAATAGAAAATCTCTACTTAGAAGGAGAGAGTTCATGGCAGAGCCACTTAAAGATATGTATAACGAAGCATTCCTGCACCAATTCGGCGCTAAGGTACACCGTGTGTGCGACCCATTCGATACCGAAGCATTTATTGCTTCAACGATGGATGCTAGCTGGGATGAATTGAAGCTGAAAGAACGGATTCGTAAAATAACAGAAACACTTGGTCATTATCTACCCGCACGGTATGAAGATGCCGTAGAGATATTGTTCGCCATTGACGAGACATGTGTTGGATTCCCCTATTTATTCTTTCCAGATTTCATAGAGAGGTACGGACAGGCGGAGGAACATTGGGAGTTATCTATGCAGGCTTTGGAGCGATTTACTTCTAAATCATCTGCAGAATTTGCAGTGAGACCGTTTATAATACAATCACGAGAGCGAATGATGCGTCAAATGATGGCATGGGCGGAGAGTCCAAGTGAACATATTCGTCGTCTTGCAAGTGAAGGATGTCGTCCTCGGCTGCCATGGGGGCAAGCATTGACCATGTTCAAGCATGATCCCACAAGCGTGTTGCCAGTTCTTGAGTTGTTGAAGGAAGATACATCCCTATATGTTCGTAAAAGTGTAGCCAATAACTTAAACGACATTGCCAAAGATCACCCTTCGGTTGTCATTGATATTGCGCACCGCTGGTTGGGATATCATCCACATACAGACTGGATTATTCGGCATGCTTGTCGAACACTCATTCGCAAAGCAAATCCAGAAGTGCTTGCCATATTCGGTTATGCGAATACGAGTGAAGAGAAGTCCATCGTGGCATCCGCTTCCTTATCCGTAGATCCGAGTGATCTGTCTATTGGAGATTCCAGTGAGCTTCGCTATGAACTTCATATAGAAGAAGGGGAAGAGGTTCGCATTCGTATCGAATACGGGATCGACTTCGTGAAGGCGAATGGGAAGACTTCCCGTAAACTATTCCTTCTAAAAGATAAATTCGTGCCTGGGGGTTCACATATCCAGGGTATTCGAACACATCGTTGGGCAAATTTATCCACCCGTCGTCATTATCCAGGAGAACACCGGATCGTACTTACCGTGAATGGTGTTGAAGTGGCTCATGATGTCTTGCATCTTCATGAAAGTGATTAAGAATGGACTTCTTGAGCACGATGTATTGATTTTCAGCGTATTATGAATTAGGGTATAGATATAGCAACAGTTGGAAAATCCCAAAGAAAAAGGGAGTGTATTTTATGCGTGAAATGAACTTAACTGATGCAGTTCGTGCAAGCCATAATCGGGATCGTATGAGAGTAATTAAGACTAGCGCTTCCCGAAAAATACGACCTGAAGATGAGATGATCATACTTATGCAAAGTGCAAGGAATCGATTCAAAAAGTCTGTAGCATCTGGACAGATTACAATTGTTAACAAGCGTGAATGGACGCTTCGTTAAGGATATGGGTGATGTATGTTTAAATACTTAGATTCTGAAGAAATGAAAATACGAATTCAGACAATCAAAAAAAAGATTACAGAGTTAGCATCCGATCCATCAAAAAGTAATCTGAAAGAGTTCTATGTCATGGGTTTGATTACCCCTGTACTAGATGATCTAGGTGCTGATCCTGCGATTATTGTGGGAGGACATGCTGTAGAACTTTATACTTCAGGTAGCTATAAAACTGCAGATATAGATCTTGTGATGATTAGAGACGATATAGCACGTGCTTTATTTGATCAATTAGGATTTGTCCGAGAAGGCCGATTTCATTATGTCTTGGAGATGGATATACCTATCGAAATACCATCTAATGACCTAGCAGGTTCCAAAGATCGAGTAGTGAAATTAAAAACGCCTGATGGATATTGCTATGTGATCGGCGTTGAAGATTTAATTATGGATCGTCTAAATGCAGCCGAATTTTGGACTGATGCTCGTAGTCTCGAGTGGGCTCGATATCTAATGTCCAGTCAATTCGATAGTCTAGATATAGAATATATGAAGAACCGTGCTAAGGAAGAAAGTCCGTTATTATTAAACCGTGTAGAACTGGAATATGCCTGGGTAAAACAAAACATGAGAGATTAAATGAATTATAATATGTTCACAGACAAGAAGAAATAAACTTTGAAAGCTGATCATACCCCTGTCATGTAGACCGATGAAAAAGCTATGCAGTTAGCGCGCGAGTAAACAGGCGAGAACATAGGAGTACGAAATATGAAAAAGATATTATTGGTTTGTATTATGATAATGTTGATGCTAACAACGGCTTGCGGAGATGTTGAAATGACATCAAATCCGAATACTTCTAGTGAGCCTAAACCTGAAACGGATAAGTCTATTATTCCAAAAAACACATCCGAATATTGTACGGTAGAACGTATAAAGTTAGATAGTGAAACCGAAAAATATTTCTATGGAACTTGGAAAGTTGAGAAGCTTTTGGGATTTTCAAATTCATATAATGATGCTTCTGAACATCCAACAGGGCAAAAATTTATTGGAGATGAAATTATAATCAATAAAGACTTTTTTTCATCAAAAGGACTAAAAAAATATAAGGAATATCAATATGAACTAAAAAATCCATTATATGAGATTACAGACACATGCTATAACTCTACCTCTTTTTATAGATCATATAAAATAGATATCCCAGACTTAAATATAAATGATGTATTAAAAGCAATAGATATAAGTGACCCTTCTACAAAACTTAGCATACCTGTAAGTGTAAGTTTTTTTGTTGTTAATAACGATAGGCTTATCTTGTTATCAGAGGCAACTATTTTTGAGCTTAAAAAAAACTAGATAATAATACATAACGTGTGAGAGGCTTTATTTAAGTGAGGGATGAATGGACAGATGACTAGGAATAGAATAATTCGTATAGGTCTTTTAATTCTCTTTATCATACTCTTAGGGGGAGCGGTAATCTACGGGATATCGGAGCAACGGAATAAGCAAACAGCAGGAAGACTTGGAATGGATTATGTGCATAAGGAATACTCGCAGAAGGATCATTTGAGCATCACTGCGGTATGCCATCCCTTTTTTGGGAGTGGGGGATACCAGGTCGTACTTAAGGATCCCCACGGGAAATCTTAGTATCTTATTCTCATGTTGGGAAAGGACAGCACCTTAATATCTGTAGATGATCTGACGGAAGACGTCCGGCAAGGAAAATCCGTCTTTCCGTGCCGCTCTTAAGCCCGATTGATGTTATATCGCAAGCTGGCGCATAAAAAACGGTATCTTCTTCAATTAGTGACGAATATACATGGTTTAATTATGTTATGGGGGTGTAACATTCAATGCGATTTAGTATGAAAAAAAGCATATTAATACTAAGTGTACTAATCTTTGGACTGTTGATTTATGTTTTATTTAGCGGGTATATGTATTCAAGTAGTTATTATAAACATGAGCATATTAAGGGAGTAGTTGTAGGAATTTCTGACAACAAGCCCGGTAAAGGGTCAACTCTTCTACAAATTAGAACCACGGATGAACAAGAAATTGCTGAAGTGATAGGGCTCTTAAAAGACAGAAAAGTCATTAAATTATTTCCTAACATAGGGCCAGTAAAAAATTATACCATTGAATTTTTTGATATACGAATTGAGTTCATTTCAGATACTAATTTAACTCTTGAGTACCATATTCTATCTACCGGGCATGTTGAAGTTAAAAAGGGGTTGGGAAAGTCCTCAAATACTTTGATTTTCGGTGGCAGCAGCAAGAAATGGTTTAATGAAATAAAGGATTTGTTTGAGGAGAAAATACAAAATCCACTATGGATTAAATCCGAGCAGGAGTAAAACGCTTGTTCACCGTTTTACTCCTGCTTTTGTATACTTCTTCACAAAACCCGTATTTTGTACATATGTACTTAGCTAGCTGTCGGTAGCTTTAGTAGCTTCAAAATGATTTATATGTAACCTCCTATAAAAAGAATCGTTCAACAACTCCGTTGAACGATTCTTAAATCATGTTCACACCTTCAACCCACAATTACAGCAAACACGATACCAGGTCCATGTACCCCAATGGTTAGATCATTCTCAATATCTGCCGATCGGCTAGGACCCGAGATGAAATGAATACCAGCAGGGAGTTGATCCCTTCTCATCTCATCAAATGTAGTTAATACTTCACCTAAGCGAGTCCTAAATCGTTCCAATGGGATGATCGCGATCAGTGCGGTTGGTAATAGACTAACGGATCTTCCTTTGTCTTCTGAAGATACCACAACGATCGAGCCTGTATGTGATACGGCATAGTCTGCCATCACAATCCCGATATCCGCCTCTGCGGCTCGAGCAATCCAATCTTCATCGTTCCCTCTATTCCACTTCGATACTACTACATTCTCTAACTTTTCTTTCAGTTGAAGATGATTCAGTTCAACCTCATTCTGATGAATCATATATCGCGCAGATAATTCAGTTGCTTTGCTACATATAAAGGACTGCACTTGTTGCATATCAGATACTCTTTGTACATGCCCACCTGCGGATTCGAAATTATCCGTGAAATGTTGAACTTTTTCTTCAGATGACCATTCGAAAGATTGCCAAAAATCGGGTGCCCCTCGAAAGGGATGTGGCGGAGCAGTCGTAAGACGTGGATGCCCTAATCGTCCGGCAATCCCCTTCATGAATTGCTCCTGTTTTGCACGGGATTCCAATTCCATTTGTGCCAACCACGCTTGATGTGTCTCAGTCATGATCCTTCCCTCCCACTTCCCTATTCTTAACAATTTCATCCATCCGTTTGGAGACCAATGGATCCATTTCTTGTAACCCGTGGCGAATCTCTTCTTCCATCGTCCCCCACTGATTACGAAAGGATTCCTTAGCCAGGCTTGGAGCGACACGATAGTTGTTCCAGCCTTTTAATGGACCCAGCTTCGAGGTGATCTCTCCATCTCTCACAACAAGTCTCTGCGCTAGCTTTCCAATTTTCAAAGCGTTCTCATACCGTTTTGAATTAGACATAATGGCAGCGAAGCCACGCATTCCGATGGACTCTATTTTATCTCCGAGGCCTCGTTCAACCTTGCGTCTACGCAAGTAAATCAACATATCATGTAATGGTATTTTAACCGGACAGGCTTCATAACAAGCTCCACAAAGGGTCGATGCACTAGCAATGTCATCCCATTGGTCAATATTCTTATTCAATGCAGGTGTTAATACGGCTCCGATCGGACCGCTATACGTCCCACCGTACGCATGCCCACCAATATGACGGTACACTGGACAGGCATTTAGACAAGCTCCACAACGAATACAGTTAAGTAGTTCCTGAAATTCTGGATCCCCCAGTTGTAAAGAACGACCGTTGTCTAGAATAATAATATGCATCTCATCTGGACCATCCCCATCTTCCTGTCTCCGAGGTCCGGTAATGCCCGACATGTACACCGTTAACTTCTGCCCTGTAGCGGAGCGTGGAAGTAGTGTTGCCATGACCTCTAGATCACGCCAGGATGGAATAATCCGTTCCATACCCATTAATGTAATTTGTGTTGAAGGTACGGTGGACACCATTCGTGCATTCCCTTCATTTTCAAATAACACCATAGAACCTGTCTCGGCAATCGCGAAGTTACATCCCGTCATCCCAATATCTGCTTCAAGGAACTTCTCTCGTAATTTCTTACGTACGAACCCAGCCAGTATGGCGGTGTCAGGGGGTAACGTCTCTCCCGCTTCTTTGGATAAAAGATCAGCAATCTGATACCGATTCTTATGAATTGCAGGAATGATAATATGAGACGGCGTCTCTCCAGCCAATTGAATAATATATTCACCCAGATCACTCTCCACGACATCCACACCAATGGATTCAAGTGCCTTATTCAAATGGAGTTCTTCTGTGACCATCGATTTAGACTTCACGACAGACGATGCCTTTTTTTGCTCAGCAATAGCAAGTGTGATCTTCACGGCATCTTCAGCCGTATCTGCAAAATGGACATGAACGCCATTCAATCTAGCTTGGTTCGCGAATTGATTCAGATAATAATCTAGATGAGCAATGGTATGTAGTCTGATTTGTCGTCCCTGTTCCCGCCATTCCTCCCAATTTCCAAGATCATCTGAAGCTTTTCTTTTTCCATCACGTAATCGTTCGGTCGTGAATTTAACAGCCTTTCGCAGAAAGTCATCATTTAAAGCAAGCTTTGCACGCCCTTTGACATTCGTTCCTTTGATGTCTGTCTTACTCATGCATGCTCCACCCCTTCATATAGCAACTCGGCTAAATGCATCACACGAATTGGCTTATTGCGATAACGTAGATTTCCTGCAATATTCATAAGGCAAGCCATATCTAGACCGACAAGCACTTCTGCTTCACTTTCTAACACATGATCCGCCTTCTCTACCACCATAGCGCCAGATATATCCGACATTTTAACAGCAAAGGTTCCCCCGAATCCACAACAATCCTCGGCAAAAGGAAGAGGTAAGAGTTCCATTCCTTTGACATTCCTCATGAGCGTCATCGGTTCTTCCTTAATCCCTAAAATTCGGCTCCCATGGCATGATGGATGATAAGTTACTTTATACGGGAAAGTTGCCCCTACATCAGTAACCCCTAACACTTGGACGAGAAACTGAGTGAACTCATAGGACTTCTTCTGTAACCCCTCCGCTTTAGCAAGTAAGATCGGATCATTTTCAAATAACTTTGGATAATGATGAAGCATACCTATACATGAACCTGATGGTGCGATGACGAAGTCACTATCCTCAAATGCTTCTATAATCGTCTTCGCTGATGCTCGTGCTTCTTCCCAATAACCACTGTTGAAAGCAGGTTGTCCGCAACAAGTCTGCATAGTGGGAAAGTGAAGAGCGACACCGTATTTAGCCAATAACCGAGCCATAGCTTCTCCAATTCGAGGATACACAGCATCACTGATACATGTTATGAACATACTTACCTTCATCTGTCACACCTCACTTTCAGACCTTTTCTACTAATAAAGATTGTTCAAATCTTGTTTCTAATTGATAAAACCGAATTGCATTATTACCAAAAATATCTTCTATCCGTTGATCTGTCAGCTCATTTGGTAAATTGTGAAGTAAAATGTCGACAATCTGATCATAACTTGCTGCAAGTAGACAGACTGGCCAATCACTGCCAAACATGACCCGCTGCAATCCGAATGCTTGGATCGTATGCTTCACATAAAAGCTAAAATCGGAATCTACCCAGTTCGACATATTCCCTTCAGTAACCATGCCGGAGAGTTTACAATACACCTGCGGATATTGTGCGACCTCCGTAATCCATTCTTGCCAAGGTGAGATCACCTGCTTGGAAATCTGTGGTTTACCAATATGGTCAATAACCGCATTTAAATGGGGTACAAGTTCAAGCATGGTTAATACAGCAGGGAATTGCGTCACGTTAATCAATAAATCAACAGGAAACCCTATTTCCTCTAACCATCTTAAATGATGAATGACTAGAGGATTATGCAGGTATTCCATAGCATCTATACTTTGAAGCATTAAACGAACGCCAATAAAATGAGGATCTTTACGGAGCTGTTCAAATGTTTCCACGAAATTTCCCTGCTCAAAATTCAACCAACCCACTACCCCAGCTATAGAATCATTCGTCTCACACAGACTTAGAAGAAATTTAGTCTCAGCAACGCTCGCCGCTGCTTGAACAACAATGGTTTGCGTGATGCTATGACTCTGCTAAGTCTTTAGGCAGGAAATCTCGATACAGTGTAGGAACCTCTGGCGTAAGCCATCAGTAATCCTGTCGATCTAATTGCCAATAATGCTGATGTGCATCTATCCTCATATATTTTAAACCTCGCTATGAGTCGATTCGTCAGCTTACCTAACTTCTCAATCTCAATCGTAACGATGTCTCCATCCTTTAAGTACACCTGCTTATCTTCTGGATAACCGAGAACGACGCCTTCGGGTGTTCCTGTCAGAATAATGTCTCCAGGTACAAGTGTCATATGTTGCGATATATAGCTCACGATCTCATCACAATGGAAGATCATATCCGATGTATTGGAATGCTGGCGCACCTCTCCGTTGACCGTACATTTAATATCCAGATCATTCGGATTTCCGAGTTCATCCGCCGATACGAGATAGGGTCCAAGTGGAGAGAATTTATCGCATGACTTGCCTAACAGCCATTGCTGTGTTCTTAGCTGTAAGTTCCTTGCAGACAAATCGTTCACGCTACAGTAACCAAATACATGGCTAAGCGCGTCCTCTTTCGTAACATACTTAGCCGTCTTTCCGATCACGATGACGAGCTCTGCTTCATAATCGACCTTCTCCGTTAATTTGGGAAGTGGAATATCGTCACCATGCCCAGTTAACGTATTGTTGAACTTATTGAATAGAATTGGGTACACTTCGCGCGATAGTATCAGCAACATGATGTGCACATTCAACGGTATACATGACTGCTACGTGATTACGTATTCCGATTCTTCCATCCGCTCTCTTGTATCCTTTCATTCTCGCTCACCCCCGGAATTTATTGCTTCGATTGATCTGTGATCTGCTGCATACTCATTAGATTATGCAAATGGATGTGATCACCTGCATGAATATCTAATATCGCCATACCGATCGGAACACCATACTTGTATACCTTTTCACCTCTAGATATGAACTTTAAGGCAAATTTATGCCCGAACTGTATGTTGTCTCGCAACGTGATTGAAGACCCTTCCGTCATTTCAAAAACAGAATCTTTGCTAAAAGGCTCAAGTACCGTTGCCACGTTATCATGGGTATGCAAGATAATGGCTCTGCCGCCCTTCTTCACTATATCCATAGTCATCTTCCTTTCCATTCAGTTTCTATTGTGCATAGCCAAACACTTTAAAGCGCTTTCACAATCTCGTATACCGTTTCCTGTTACAACTCTTGCGGGTATTCACGCATTTTTTCCGAAAGTAACACCTCCATCAATATACAGAGGAGAACCCATCATAAATTTCGAATCATCTGAAGCTAGGAATAGTGCAGCTTGAGCAACATCCTCAGGTGAGCCCAGCTCCTCACTAAGCTGGCGTTTCTTGATTGACGCAATCGCAGTTTCTGGATCATCATAGGATGTTTTTAAGTAATTTTCTACAAAAGGCGTTAGAATTGTACCGGGTAAAAGGGCATTTACACGGATATTATATCCCGCGTAGTCCACTTGCATCGACTTCGTCAACGCTAATATGGCTCCTTTGGTTGCCGAGTAGGAAGCCCTTCTCGCGAGTCCGATTTCTGCGACGCATGAGGACATGTTGATGATATTGCCAGATTTACGTGTCATCATATGCGGAATCACATATTTGGATGGTAAGTATACACCTCGAATGTTGACCTGAATAACCCGGTCCCAAGCATCGGGCTCGATTTCATGCAAGGCTCCTACGCCACTAATACCCGCATTGTTGAAGAGCACATCAATGTGACCATACTTTTTAATAATTTCATTTACCATCTGTAACACAGATTCGGGATGGGTCACGTCGGCACAGATGAAATGCCCCTTTCCTCCAGAAGCTTGAATATCATTCACAGTTTCTATTCCTTTGACTTCATTAAGATCATTCACGATGACTGTTGCACCTTCACGGGCGAACAGTAATACCGTGCTTCTTCCGATACCGGAACCGGAGCCTGTGATTAAGATGATTTTATCTGCTAATCTCAATTATGTTCCCCTCCTTGGAATTGGGATAAACGACTTGCCAAATGGCGAATCTCCGTCACCGCGACATCCTTCTTTTTCACCCAGATATGCTGTGGCATGGAGCAGCTCACTGCTGCAATGGCTTCACCTGATTGAGATATTATGGGAGCAGATACACAGCTGAACCCAACGATCACTTCTTGCTCGTCGAAGGCAATCCCCTCATCGGAAATTTCTCGGAGTTGTTTAACCAAATCTATCTTCGTTTTCAATGAATACTCTGTTGCAGCTGTTAATTCTTGAAGCGGATACAATAAATCAAGGTCCTTTTCATCTAAGAACGATAACAGCACTTTCCCCAGCGCAGTCACATGAGCAGGGAACTTCATCCCTGGACCGGAAGCCAATCTGACCATCGTTGGTGCTTCCTCTTTAGCTAAATATAACACTTCATTCCCTTCAAGCTTTGCAAGTTGAATGGTCTCCTGAAGTAGATCTCTCGTCATGCTCGCTTCTTTATGGAACGACGCGATTATATCCTGACCTTGCGTGTAAGCATTTCCCCATCTCCCCGTAGCAGAACCAATACCATATGTATCATTTGCATCTCTATTAACCCAATCAAGAGCTTCCATAGTATGCAGAATGGAATACATAGAGCTCTTGTGGATTCCTAGCTGAGAGGAGAGATCAATTAAACGATATTTACGAGGTTTTTCGGATATAAGACGTAGAATCCCATCTGCTTTCTCCAAAGCAGGTACCCAATATTTTTTGTCCATACAACCACCCTTATACATTATACAAAACCTAGTTTTTCCTACAAATCAATTTTACTACTATACACGTATTTTAACAATCTTATTTTTAAAATAAAAAGTTAAGAACCCCTACGCAAAATACATGTTGCATAGGGGTTCTATCGTCGCACAGCTTATAGATCAAAGATGAATACAATAGCACTTCTGGCGATCATATCGTTATCTATTTAATTTGATCCCATACCCGCTTCCCAACTTGCTGCCAGCCATCAAATATGCTTTTGCATGGCGTTGCAACTGAGTGTTCTCTTCATACGTACTGGGATTATCACTTTCTTTACTGAAGATTCTTTGCTCCGCTTCCTTTGAACTCTTATCAACATCATAAATATAGAAATGACTTTGAAACTGTATAATATTTGATTCCGGGTTCAGTATGTCACTTAGATCGGAATCTAGTAGCCATGAATGACAAATAAATACGGGAGAGATCCCTCTGAAAAAAGCTCTGGCTAATTCAAATGATTCTTCCACGGCTTCTGCTAACAAAGGTTCTCCCGTTGGGATATGAACGTTAAGCACAATTTGACTTTTAACGATTCTACAATCATGAACGACGATATCACGATCACAAGAGATAGGCTGAAATTACAATCTTCCCAGACGGAATAAACGAAGCTGTACATGCTCTTGAAGCCAATGATATTCTTCTATCCCATATTCGCCGAAATCACGCATACATTGCATACACCAAATCTGAATATCTGAGAATGTATCGAAATAAACCTCATCATCTATTTTTCGAATGCGATACTCTTCATAAGCATCTACTGAGAACCGCACAAATAAATACAGGAATAACTTCCGATAGCCTATCTTTTGTTTTGCTGAATCAAAAAAGGACCATCTGTCCAAATAAAAACGTTGTTTATAAGCAAGGTATTCTTCTTCCTTCATCTGGAACTCATTTACCTGTTCTTGAGCAGCAGGATCAAGTTTAATCCCTTCACAGAATCGTGTGATGTTCATTAATGTGAGTTCCTTCCTTTCTCGTGTGACTTTAGTATACAACGGCCTGCGCACTCAGACCATATCGAAACCTCCAATAACTTGCTGTTACTCCAAGGCATATTCACGGTATATCTGTTTCTTGCTCGCAGTCCTCTTACGATACCCTCGCGCCAGGTTCTGCACTATTTATAAATTTATATTATCGTACCATCCGGTCAACTATCCAGTATTCTTACCAAACAATAGATCAAGAATTACTTCATCTGCTTTTCGATTTTCACCTTTAAAAGGATAGCAGTGAATATGAATGGCCGGATTAAAATTGATTTCAATAATACTGTAATTGTTGGACGTTGCTTCTTGTTCAACATCGTCAATCATCATATCTACACCACATATGGTTGCATCTGCCGCTTTAGCCGATTGAATGGCAATATCCTTATAGCTATCTGGAATGTTGTCGGTATAGTCAATGCTGTCGCCACCTGTACTAATATTCGAGTTCTCCCGCAGATAGATGATTTCACCCGATTGCGGTAGATCGCTCCAGCTATGGGAATGATTCTTTAAGAACATCTCTTCTGCCTCGCCTAATTGAATCTTTTCTAGTGGTGTCTTATACCCCTGACCTCGGAGTGGATTTTCATTCTTCTCATGAACAAGTTGCTCTATCGTGTGAACTCCATCCCCTTCGATATTGGCAGGAACTCGATGTAGAATCCCAACCACTTCATCTCCCATCACAAGGAAACGATATTCTTTACCTGTCATGAACTCCTCTAGAAGGACCGTACGGTCCTGTTCAAAAGCGATTTGGAAAGCCTTCTGATAGTCTTCTTTGGAGAATTCCTGATTAAAAATGGTGATGCCCAATCCGAAGTTCGTTGATTTGGGTTTGATTACAATGTTTTGACCTCGAAATGTTTCATATGCAGACATTGCCTCTTCAAGACTCTGAAAGGTCTCGCCCTTAGGTACTCTAATCCCTTGTTCTGCAAGGACCTTCTTGGTTACGACCTTATTTTCCATAATCAATACCGTACTGTACGAATCCAACGATGTCTTCGTAGCTTGCTTTACATATTCTTTTTGACCCGCTTGTGTAAGCAAAATAAAGTTTTCTTCCCGATCCATCAGTGTGAACTTAATTCCTCTTTTAACCGCAGCCTTTAATAGCAACTGTGTGGATAATTCCAGATCTTCATATCCTATGAAACGATAACTATTCTGAGCACTTTCCTGAGTATATTGTTTGGCTTTCTCTAAATGATAAGCTAAATATGATGATTCTTGAATTTTAGACTTCAATATAGAAGCGTAATTCAACTCAGGATGACTAATTTTCTCTTTTTCATCATTCAGAATATGTAGGAATTCTTCATTCTTAGGCATTAATAGTCTTACTATTTCTTGCATCTCTTCTATACAGGCTAAAGCCTTCTCCTGCATCGTTGTAGATTTATCCACTTGATCGTGCAAACGACCTGTTATGCCCTCCGTGATCAGTTGATCATGATTCATGTCTGCTATCTTTTGATCTTCTACACTGAAAGTCTCGTCATTCTTCAGTAGCATAAATAGGATGAATAAATGAATGAATTTCATCTTGTCTTTACTGATTCCTATTTTATAGAGTGGATTCAAATCAATAAATCGCAGTTCCAGATACGCCACGCCATCTTCTTTAAGCTCTTGTAATGGATCATCACCAATGGCTGTTTTTACTCGGACTGGACTATAGAATTCCTTCACACTCAACAATTTCTCGGATTGAATTAATTCGTTCAAATCTTGAACATAATCTTCCATTGAATGGAAAGAAACGTATAATGATTTTTCATTGCGATACCCACATGGACTATTGCGAAGCGAGTTCATATTTGGGAAATAAAAACTATCTCTATCTAATGGTTCTCCCAAATCAACACATCGATCAATATATGTCTTATCAAATACGGGGCTTGCGCCGGTCAGATAGATGAGAAACCAACGGTATCGCAATAGGTTACGTGCTACTTTGAAGTAAAGGCCATCTTTGAACTCTTTAAAACCTTCCTGCTCACCTTTTAACACATGTAATTTTCGAAGAAATCCTTCATCAAATGAAAAATTATAATGGATTCCACTTAATAATTGTCTTTTACGACCATACTTGTCCGCTAGTTCCGATCTATAGTTGTCTTCAATCGGATCATTCATCTTGGCGATCGGAATTTCATGATCTTCAGGTAGTTTAGGCGGATTACTACTTGGCCACAAATATTCATCCTTCAATTCCAAAGTAACGATATCTTGCAAGGCTTCCATGAACTGATACATCTCATCAATTGAACCGAGTGCTGGCGTGATCATCTCAATCTGGCTCTCGGAGAAATCAGTTTGAATATATGGGTTTTCCATTTTATTTCCAAAAGCCTTAGGATGCGGTGTGAGCGCAAGTCGTCCTTTTCGATCAACCCTCACATTTTCTTTTTCCAAGCCAAATTGACCTTTTAAAAGATCATGATTTAACTTATTGTCGTTCAGCTGTTGTATAAGTTTATAATTTAACATGGTCATTTGAACTACCATCCTTTATTTAAGTATTTAATTGTGGTTCATTCATTGTGCGTAGCGTTCGCTTGAACCAGAAGACAAGAATGATTCCTTTAAGAATGCTGGTCAAGGCAATCGACATCCATACCCCGTTCAGTCCGAAGGGTTCGGATAATATCAACGCTAAAGGTATTCTTAATGCCGTTAATAAGATACTAAACATGGGTGGAATATGGGTTTTGCCAATACCATTAAAAGCACCAACAGTCATCAGCTCCAAGCACATAAACATTTGAGAAACACCAATGATACGCATATAATTCGCGCCTAACGCTAGACTCTTCGAATCGGAAAGAAAAACTGAAAAGAGTTGTTGCGGAAATAGTATAAATATCATCGATATGATGACACCAAAAACAGATGTCATGAGCAGAGCCTTGTGATAACCCTCCTTCATTCTATCCATGCGATGTGCTCCATAGTTCTGTCCAAAGAAAGCAACGATAGCGCCTTGCAGTCCACCAATGGTCATATACGAGATCGATTCGATTTGAATGCCAACTTTTTGAATGGCAATCGCATCAGCACCAAAACGAATAATAATCTTCGCAATGATGATAGATATGATCGTAAAAGTTACCCGCTGGATCGTAATAGGAATCCCTATTCGGATGACTTCTTTCATTTGATGCGGATTCCACCGAATTGAATTAGAAATCAATTGCGAATTCCTTGTTTTGAGGATAAATAAACTGGTCACCAGTATATTTGCTATGAGTGTAGCGATTGCAGCGCCAGATACACCCCAACCTTCAAAACTACCTAATCCAAATATAAATAATGGATCCATGACGATATTGAAAATAAGTCCGACGGTAAAAATTTGAAACGGCTGTTTGCTATTTCCCATTGCATTAAGAATGATAGCATACAACATATTTATTATTGAAAATACAGTTCCGATTGTAGATATTACCAAAAAATTCTTCGCCATCTGTTCAACTTCATCACTTCCTAGATCAAAGAAGCCAATCAGTTGATTACGGCTTAACATGATAAAAACCATATACACTAGTCCTAAGCCTATCGACATGATCAGACCGTTCGTAATATACGATCTTGCCTTATCCTGCTGACCAGCCCCCATACTATGGGAGACTTTAATACCTGTCCCCATTGTGATCATGGTTGCTAGGCCAAGCGCTAAATTTATAAAGAAACTTGCCGTACCTATAGCAGCGACGGGCCCACTTCCGAGTCTCCCTACCCATATCATATCGACAAGACCATAGGTAGTTGAGATGAAATTGGTTGCAATGATAGGTATCGTCAATTTCATTAACGTACTCATAATAGGTCCTTGGGTTAAATCATTTGTACCTAACATAGCGTATACTCCTTATTTGCCCTAATTTAGAAAACCAACCACTACTACTTAAGAGCGTAAACTATTATATGTATATAGATACATAGAAAAAGGAAGACCGTTTCTTGTAGAATTGGGTTACCACAACTCAATTCACAACAAAGAGGTCTTCCCTATAGATCATTTTACAACAAATTCAGTTCAAGCTCCAGTCACCGAACTAGATTACTTCGCTCGCCAAGACAGCAGTCCTGCATTCATACTACGACAAGCTTCAATTGACTTTTCAGGGGTGTTGTATCCTTCTCCCCAGGCCACATAATATCTAAATTCATAAAATCCGCCAAGCGTAGCAGCAAAGTTCGTCTCCCAATAGTTATTCATCGTCCATGAATATAGATGCGCCGGATCATCTGCGAGCTTAGTATGACCACTTAGTAAACGCGCTTCATGCTCCAATGATCCCAACTGAATCAATGGTGTATCTGGCATCGCGATAACGAGACCTTCCTTCTCACCAACGAATGCAGCCCCCTCGCCAACACAGTAATAATCTGCCAAGGATCCAGGTAATTGATCTACACGCGGACGGACCAAGGCCTTTGCCTTATCAATCCATAATTGATGGCTATCCGTTGCAACTGCATCACCAAAAGGCAACGATATATACAGATTCTCTGGGTCCCAGATACTGTCTTTATGGATGCGAACCGCTACGTCAACACGCGGTCGGTCAGCATATACCGTTAGAAGTAACGAATAATGGCTACAACCATCCACCTGATAAGTTAGCTGGATTTTACCATACACATCCCCGTTTTCAATCACAGCGGTGGAAATAAGCTTGCCAACAGATACAACGGCATCTGGCCCTTTACGGTTGCGTCCCATTTTTCTTCGTACTTCCATCATATTTTCTATACTATTCGCTTTGGTAACGTCGTAAACAGGTGTAAAGGCATCATGTAGTCGATCCTCACGAAGTAAATCTCGATTCGTACGCTTATCAACCCATGTTGTAATGCCTTCTCCCTTCTTCCATTCAATCCGGACAAAGGAAGTTTCCAAATAGGTTGGTGTGACCATCATGTCTTTCTCTTCAGGTGCGATGATATCTGCCATTCGGTCTGCGCCGACGTAATCATGACGGGATGCTGTCTTTATTGGCGATTTCACCGAAGGTTGAATCCTTAACACACATTCCTGTTTAGGTAATAGTTGCATAGGTACACTCACAATGACTCCTCTATGGGTATAGGCCACCTGGGACTGATATCTATTTCCATTTTGTTCATCTATAACCTCATAACCGTCTTTAATCAGCTCATAATGCCAACCTTCCATAATCAGTTGGACATGATCCGACTGCACATAATCGTACGGATTATATACCTTGAACCGCATCGTCCGGTCAGGTGCAAGTAACGCGTCGCCCTTCACCTCTTGAATGTCATAAAGTGCGGTATGTGCAAGTCGGCTAGCGTTCGCAGCATAAGCTTCCTTACGTACTCCAAGCTCCTGCACGAATTGATTCCATGGCTCACTGACCGATGAATGGTAGCCCCATGTATGTTCAGCAAATAATGCCAATTCATATTCAATCTCTTGAATTCGATCCGCCGAAATGATGTATTGCTCTGGATCTAACTGCTGTACCTTTTGATAGACACGCTGCGCTTCGCGGAATACCTGCACATGCTTTGGTGTCGAGCATGCCCCATCCGTCCACCAGTCTGGCCAATCGCCTCGATACACCGGGATTACATCAGGATTCTGTTCCGCATATCGACGAAGCTCATCGAAGAAATCATCCAGTGTCGCTGGTACAATACAAATTTCATCGCCATGTTTCTCGTTCCATTCGTTAACGAATTCCATCATTTTGACATTGGGTGAACCATTATCTGTCGGAAGCCCAGATAGCATAACCGGAGCAAATGGCATGGTCAGACCATCTTCCGCTAATTGCTCGATGTAGCGCTTAATGCGAATTTCGGCTACTTCAAACGAGACTCCATTCCTTGTATCTAACTCATCTTTAATCGTATATGAGCCACCTAGACCAGGCATTAAACCGAGATCATTGCCTAACATGTAATGCTCACCATTCCATGTCAAGATACGGTCGCCATTAGGGGTCTCCCACCAAAACGGCATTTGTTTTGCCCAAAGAGGGAACATCGAATGATGGGTATGAATACAAGTGATCAGATTATGAATACCAGCGTCTGCCAACACTTGTCCGTAACCCCAGCCAAATCCAGTAATATCGGCAGTCATTGCACTATGAACAGGTTGTCCAATGCTTTCACCATAATCCGTAATCCGCTTAATTACCGCTTCCAGAAGATCCTTACCGATCAGCTCGCCAAAGTTGAGATATGTTCCTGAGAGACCAATGACTCCACTTCGTATCGCTTGCTTCAATTGCTCTTTCTCATGTTCCGTTGCTTTCTTTAAGAAGGATTCAACGGGCCAGAATGTTTCACATACCCACTTATAACCCTTCCATTCAGGACGACGGCCTGATTCAATCTCCTCGAAAATATGCAATGCTTGCCGGATATAATCCACATGATACTGTTGAATCTTCTCTTGTCTTTCGGTATAACCTACATCGGTGTGCGAATGCTGAATGGCGAACAATTTCCATGGTTTTGTGTTGTTTGATATCATATTCATCCCTATCCTCTCAAATCATATTTTTGATGTAAAAGTCAGCTTGAAACGGAAAAGTGCATCATCCTCATACCAAGCGGGGAAATTGGTTCCCCAAACATTATTATGCAAATTGACATGCATTCCTCCTGTTAATGGGGCAAAGGAATGGTCGAATTGCAGTAATCTCCTTTCTCCTGGACTGACAAGCGCAGCATCCAGCGTTTGAATCGATACCTCTCCATCCGCTCCACGATAGTACATTCCCTCATTGACCGCGTGCATGTTTCGGTTCCCACCTTTTGCAACGTCAAGAGGAGAGATGAGTTGCCCGAGCTTATCTAGCTTCCACAGATTACAATTGTCAACTGCGGGGTTGAACGTCAGCCAAGATGCTTCAGGCAAACGGTAGGCATCTTTATCGAACCACATCACTTTACACTCGATAACGGCTCTGTCCGCTGGGAATTCATATTCAATAACTAGCTCTCTTGGTGCTCCCATCTGTTCGGCCGCTTCACAAGGCATAGTCAGTTTAGCGCATACCGTATCTTTTCCATTGGCATGTTGACGCGTTAGGGATGTCAGCTTAGGCTTGAGCGTTTGATGTGTAATCCACTGCTTTGTCAGATCCATCCCGGGCTTGCCGAAGTCGCCAACAACCCAGAAGTGAGTCTTATTCCATCGCATATGATAGTCCTGATACCACCGATCATAATCGGCTTGGGAATACGTTTCGTAAGTAAACATACCGATTCGATTCTCATGCCCCGCCCACTGTTTTCCATTCACATCCTGCAGTCCAATGATCGAACCGTCATCAGCAAATACAACATTAAAGCTTCCCAACGAGTAAGTGTGATCGGTCATCAGCTCTTGCGCTCCTGCACAAGCGGAACTTTTTACGGGCTGAAGTGCCACTAATGCTTCTTCAGCTTCTTGCTTCCTATCTGCATGTAGAACATGGATCGCTTTTGTGAGATAGTTTCGTTGCTCTTGCCAAGACTTCTCCATTAATCCGTAAGAACGAGCTTCCAGCTTTGCAGTTGCCTCGTTGCCGAACATTTCAATGATTTCAGCACGTGAGTTCTCTTCGAGGAAACGATACACTTGTGGATTCAAGTCCACTTCTGTTTTGTTCTTCTTACGTGCTTGTGAAAAATCATCTTTATCATAATGAGCATAATCCGCCAGATAACGTTTTATATCCAACCCCCAAGTATGCTCAGGAATCATGATCAGTTCATCGCAGAATGCAATGTATTCGTCATCCGAGACCTTAAGGGAACCATCCACTAGCCACTTACTCTTCAATCTTAGCAACGCACGATAGGCGGATAGCTTGAACGGATCCGACGATGCACCGTGAATCCAGCTATCGCCAATCTCTTCTTCCACAACAGGAAAGGTCTCACGAATAGCCCAGACTTTTTCTGCGAAACAATCTAGCGTGGATGCCCTGATAACAGCATTCGGATAAGTCGTACGCAGTTGATCAAATTCGCTTACGATCTGCTGAGCTGAAGACGGGCCGTGATTGTCGTGCGTATGCGCGAAGTACAGCATGTCCTGCAAGCCTTCTACCTGAATTGAATCCCCATAATCTTTGCTATATTGAACCACGATTTCGGAACCATCTGTATTTCTCCACAAGAATATATCAGGAACGTGAGGGACATGGCTGGATGCATTCACACCTAAATGTAAATACTTGATTCCCGCCTTCGCTAAATGCGTAATCATAGAGCGGGTGTGACCGGGAACATCCGTCATTTTGGCAGATATCGTTTTTTTGCCAAACCGCCGATCTAACCTTTGAGAGATGCTAAGGGCGTGTTCCAGCAATTCAGGATCAAACAATTCTGTATATGTTGTGAATGGAAGACCATGCCAGGTTAAAAGACCTTTATTAATAGCTTCTTCTGTCTTGGATTTCTCACTCTCACTTCCATGCTTTAAAAGATAATCAACGAGCCATGAGCCAGTAGTCCATATGAACTCTCCCTTCTCATTATGTTCTGCAAAGTATTCGGCTACCGCAATAGCCTTAGGGAAAAACTCTTTCATATAACGTGTGACTACATGATCGGCAAGATCAGTATATCCGATGTCCAGATGAGTCTTGAATACGACGTGGATATGTTTAGGTTGTTGGTTCAATGACAATCACTCCTTGATATCAATTACCTCTATTGTAGGCGCTAGCAAATGATTTGACTTTCCACATCGTATCCAATAGGATCAGAAACATTAGGGATTAATAAATTAGGTCAGGAGGTTGATTTGATGTCATCGAACTTACAAAATGAACGTTGGGTATACCAATGTGGGAGTCATCCGATACTGAAGCATCTTACGGAATTCGATCTGTTAGGATATGATCATTTTAGTGTAGCAGCCCCCCTTAGCACTCACTACCACGAGAATGCATACGAGTTCGTTTATTTAGAGCAAGGTGCCGTTAGCTGGGAAGTAGATGGTGTCAGATATTCTATGCATGCGCAACAGATGTTTCATACTAGACCAGGAGAACTTCATAGAGCCAGCTTTGATTATATCGGGCCGTGCAAAATGTGGTGGATGATTATACAGGACCCACAGCATGCTACAGCGTGGTTTTCATTAGAAAAAGAGGATCGAGAACAATTCAGCCATATTCTGTGTCAATTACCGCGTATCGTATCCATGAATCGATCGATTGCTGAACGTTTTCGTACATTGAGGAAACTGATCGAGCAGCCGGGGCTGTTATTTGAGTTTCAAGTTCGTCATCAGATACTGGATGTTCTCCTTCAACTTATGCATTCCTCCAGTCCATCCTTGCAGACGGCTAATATTTTTGAATATTCCTTGGAGCTGACCAAACGTATCGTTACAGAACCTACCCTAAGATTTACTACTAGTCAGTTAGCGGAGGAATTAAACCTAAGCGAATCACATTTTTACCGTGTATTTCGAGACACAACAGGACAGTCACCGGCATCGTATATAGAACGAGTGAGAATGGATTACGCCTGTCAGTTGCTTGTGAAATCCAGAACGTCAATCACAGACATTGCACATGATCTGGGCTATAAGACTAGTCAACATTTTGCCACTGTTTTCAAAAAGTATATTGGAATGACACCAAGAGCTTGGCGTCGTTATGATAAGGACGAGGGAATTCATCGCAGATAATTATTATACGAAGCCTTTACAATGTGGTAAGAAGTATCGAGCATCTCATACAGATAAGACTTCTTGACTTAAGCTTACTAATTAGATATCATACTCGATATATAGTTAGCGCACTAACTATATAAAGGAGATCGACATGGAATCAATAGGTTATCTTATTATGAAAGTCGCTAAAGACTTACGTTACGAACTCTCAAAGGAATTTGATCAATATGGGCTCACCCCTGCTCAATGGGCAGTCATCAAAAACATTGATATCAAAGAAACACATCATAGTTCCTTTAATGAACGAACTTCCAAATTCATCGCTAAGGACCTTGATTTTGATAAGCCTACTGTTTCTGGAATCATTGCACGCCTTGAAGATAAGAATATGATCTTTAAGCAGCATCATCCGCAAGATAAACGATCTTTCACCCTGAACCTTACTATAGAAGCTAAAAATTTAATACCTTTGCTAGAAGAAGCAAGCGAGCGTGTTGTACAACGAGCTTTAGTCAACTTCAGTCAGGAACAAAGCGATCAATTTATCAATCTTCTAAAGATTATGGAATCTACTGTACAACTTCACAAGGAGGAATAATAATGCCATCTATCTTAGTGATTGGTTCGACTGGAAATATCGGAAGTTTTGTTGTAAAAGAATTATATAATCGAGGCGTTCATATAAGAGCTGCTGTAACAAACATAGATAAAGGAAGGGCATTTTTCTCGTGTTACCCAAAATTGGATATAGTATCATTTGATTTTTTACAGCAATCTACATATAGTAACGCCTTAACAGATATAAAGAAAATTTTTATCGTTCGTCCTCCCCAACTAGCCGATCCTAAACAAGACACTCTCCCCTTTTTGCAGGCTGCTAAATCTGCAGGTGTGGAGCATATTGTATTTGTATCCTTAATTGGAGTAGAGAAGAACCCTATAGTCCCTCATCACAAAATCGAAAAATACATTGTTGAATTAGGATTTACTTATACGTTTTTGCGACCTAGCTTTTTTATGCAAAACTTAAATACGACCCACCGTGAAGATATTGCTGTACGCAATGAGTTGTATGTACCTGTAGGTAAATCCAAAACCAGTTTTATTGATACACGAGATATTGCTGCGGTCGCAGCAACCTGTCTTACGGAACCGGGGCATGAGTTTAAAAAATATGATTTAACAGGAAGCGAAGCACTTACCTATGATCAAGTAGCTTCGATAATGTCTAAAGTGCTACATCGTACAATTGTATATAAAAACCCTAATATAATATCTTTTAGACAAACCATGATTAGAAGAGGAATGCCTAAAGAGTTTGCAAATGTCATGACCATATTGTACACCATGACTAGATTGGGTACAGCCAAGCTTATAACAGATGAAATAGAAGTTATTCTCAAGCGTAAACCAATCTCATTCGAACAATTTGTAAATGACTATATAATTGATTTCAATATATTATAATTTACTCTTTATCATATGACGATAAGGACATTTAGTAGGAACACTTTCATCATCGCGCAAGAAATACTGTTGCCACTCTAAGTTGTCCTGTTGTCCATACCATTGAAGTGAAGGATGTGCAGAAACACCATCATATTCAACTAGTTTTTGTCGAATACGTTGTTTAATTTTACGTCCAAAGGGTGTGGAATCATTGATGTGTTCAAATACCCAACGGGGTTGAAAAGCGATGAGGAAATGAGGAAACATGCGACTCTTTCGAATGACATGTGCAGGTGTTCCGCAAAAAGAGAAATAGGGCTGCTCATCATAACAAAATTCCCAAGATGGATCGGATGGATCTCGTGATATATGTTCCGGCCATGGCGCCTGATCTTTGGCATGGACTCGGCTTAGAACAGACCAAAAAACCCGTTCATAATCTTCAACAGAATAGTTATTATACACCTCTACAGGTGTGTTGAAGAAAATAACAAGCGATGCGAATTTACCCGTATCTCTAGAGATAGCACCATATGATTTCATCATTTCAGCGGTATCGGCGGCGGCTTCCTCTGACCTCGGATCAGCTACAAAGCCAAAACGTAGGTTATTCGCTAGAAATCCTTGTCGTCCCAGTATACAAGGATACTTGTCTTGCGGATCTGCAAGAATCAGACCGAATTGGCGAAAAGCGTCCCGCTTCCAGGGTGCCAATGTCGTCAAATGTTCATCCAACCAGTCTTTGGTATATAAATCAGCCATATCGTAATGACCTCCTCCATGTCTTGGAAGCATATTATGCGGAGGAGATGATATAGGTGAATGCCTGGTAACCAAAGTAGATACCAAAGCCAATTAAAGAACAACCCGCAACGATAGAAATAATTCGCAACGTGTTCCGATTCCCGAACTTATGAAAAGAACTTGCGAGTGTTGCCATCACTACGTCCCACAAGAGTATTCCTGCAAAGATACCTGAGCTATGCCACAATACTAAGGTTAGACCATGATTCTGCACACTTTCAGCTAAAATCGAACCATAAATTCCAAGCCAGAATAAAATGTTCAGCGGATTCGTAATAGCCAACATAAATCCGGAACGAAAGGAATTTAGACTAGACTGCTCTGCTCGTGAATCCGATTGCGGATCTTGCTTCATATTTCTTAGGGTATCGATACCTGTGTAGATAAGAACGAAGCAGCCAAAACACCATAAGAATGTCTTCATAAAGGGTGTATCTAGGAAATGAGCTAAACCAAAATAGATAAGTAACATATATATTAAATCAGCACACATCGCTCCAAGCCCTATTAACCAAGCTTGCGTAAATCCGAATCTAGCTCCCCTATCCAGTTGAGCAGCGTTAATAGGACCAATTGGAGCGGATAAAGAAATACCCAGAAATACATAACTCATAAATATATACATAAATATCGCCCCTAAACATGTAATAACTTGTCCTAGTTATTGTATGCAGGGGCGATTTCTTTTAGAAGAATTAACTTATTTCGACAGCGATTGGGGTACATTTGTCCCCGTTGCACTCACTTTCCTCACACGGGCAAGCAGATATGGCGACAATAAGATCCATTTCCGCACGAAGTTCGATGTAATCCCCTTTCTTGGATAAGGGTCTTTCCACACGGATCTGACCGTCTGATGACACGACCGTATTCATGAACAGATTAAAGGGGTAATGCTGATGTGGAGCGGGAATGCCATGATTCTTAAGAGCCATATTTAGGTTCATATAGCAGCTTCTGTGGTCGGTTTTATCGTATAAGAATTCATACATCTCTGGGCGACAGGCAGAATTAATGAAGTCATGTCGCCCTACCTTATCATCTATAACTGTAAGCATCGGCTTATATTTATTAGAGTAGATGATATCTCCCACATTCACCTTCATTGCATGTAAGGCATCCATGGTTACCGTAGGGTCAAGACGCTCAGTGATATCATCCGCACGAAAGGCAACAAAATCTGCTACTTGTTCACCCTCCACATCTGTCACCCGAATCACTTGACCCTGTTTAAGTTGGAAACTCATGCCTTCTGTAGCTGGTATTAGAAATGGTTCTGTAATGGTTCTTCTCCTCCTCATTCGTAGGTAATCACCCTTACATTATGTCTAATCAGGTACGGTTATATAACTATCATAAATAGAATTGTATATTTCGTATGATCAAGTAATCACAATATCAGAATACCCTGCATATATGACTTGAGTTCCTGGTGTTGTATCTGTCCATACACCAATATAACCTCCTGGTGGCACACTTATAATGTCAATGTAATCTCCGATTAACGAAACTGGCGTAGCACTTCCAGCATTGGGATCAAAGGAATTAATCGTAATTCTAGTATTCGTGAAACTCTGTCCCCCGTTGATCGATCTGGCAACATACACATCTAGATCGAATCCATTCATCTGATTGCTGTAATAAATAATATTGACTACGCCAGTTAATGGATCTACATCAATTGCGGGGAAGAAGTTCTGCGAGCCTGCTGGGGCACTGGTTATGCTAACAGGTGAAGACCAGTGCTGACCAAAGTCCGTAGATATGCACATGAAGATATCGGAGTAACCTTCCCTGAAGTCTTGCCACACAGCGTAAACATTATTGGTATAAGGGCCGATCGAACGATCGGTTGAAACATTGGCGAAGGTCAGAACTCTAAAATTATAATTCGGCACAGGAAGTATAATAGGAACTGGAACGATATCAGACACCAACACAGGAGGTTGAAATGTTGCTCCCCCATCATCTGAGCGACGAATAACGAACCTATAGGTTGGATTTACCGTTACCCATGCACCGTATACACTACCTATAAGATCGAAGGCAATGTCCGGACGTTCAACTTGATCTGCATCACTAGATAAGAGAACGGGTTGATCCCATGTAAGCCCACCATCGGTGGATCGATTAAAGAAAGCTGTAGAGTTCCCTCCATTAGCTACATTGAATTGATGATTGTATGTCACATATACATTACCTAGAAAGGGACTGGATTGTCCTGTATCAATAGCCACTAGTGTTTCATCATTATTGATATATGATCCAAAACCAGGTCCAACAACAATGGGATCTCCAAAAGTACTTCCGTTATCATTTGAAATATAAGCTACACATGTACCCCCACCTAGCGTAGATGGAAAGACATGGGCGGTAATGATGAATATATCAGGAAAACCATACGCGACATAAGGCGCTTCTGCTCCTGTATAGCCAACAGGAAGAGGAAGTAATGAATTGGCCCAACTGAAACCTCCGTCAAGTGATCGATAGACCCCTGTGTTGGGGACCCCGGTAGTGGTGTCCACAGATACGGCTATCATAATGCCTGGTATAAGTAAATTCACTGCTACAGCTGGCTCAAATTTCGGAAACCCTCCGGGTGTGACTTGGAAATTGAAATTTGTCATGCGAACCGACTCCTATTCTTTCGTTGTTTATTCATTATATGACGGGTAGGAGTTTTGCTCTGGGTATCTGATACCCATTATTTAAATACACAAATAATAGTGAATGATCGTCTCGAACTATCAACTTCTTTTCACATAATATGTTAGGAGAAGGGAGGTGATCTTCGATGCCATTTACAACAGGTCTAATCACCAATACTAGAGCCGCAGGTACGGCAGCTACCAACATTGTCGTTAGCACACGAAACATTGGTTCTGGTTCTGCAACGGTCGTCTTGGAGATATTCGGGGTATCGATCTCAACATTGTCACTTACCCCACTCTATGTTACTGGATTTATCGTCCCCGCCAACTCTTCCAATATTCGAGAATTCTTTATCGCAGGAAATGTTGCTTATGAGGTCCAGATCAATGTCGTTTCGGTCTTATCAGAAGTTGTCATGTCTGTCTACGGATTGGACGAGTATGGTAACTTGGTCCAAGAACAACGTGTTCTTCAGAGTGAACTTACCCCTATTGCTGGTCTTTCAATAGGACTATAAGAAGATTCTTTAACTTTAAGAACTTAATCTACAGATTGAGTTCCTTTTTTACATGTAATGAAGCTATCACCGTGATACATGCACAAACACATATAAGACAAAAGTATATACTGAAGTTAAATACGTACATGAGAGTGGTGGGGAACTTGGTTGATTTGGGGATTGTCATGCCTGTTTATAAACAAAGAGAAGATTTTCTGAGGGCTGCCTTACATTCCGTGTTGACTCAGACTCGTAAGTCCTTCAAATTAGTCATTGTCATTGATGGTGCACCAGAGATGGAGAATCTAATTAAAGAGATTATACAACAAGATCGTCGAGTCGAAATCATTTCTTATCCTATAAACAAGGGTGTTCCACATGCTTTGAATACTGGTTTTGAAATATTATATAAAGATCGTAATATCCAATATCTAACTTGGGTATCCACGGATAACATATACTATCCACGTTTTTTGGACGTGTTACGTAACGCACTTGTCAAAGGTCCAGCTGAGCTTGGTTTAGTCTATAGTGGTTTTCAATCTATAGATAATGATAACAACCCATTACATGATGAGCTCGAGTTAGCTGCACGGTGTCAATACCAAGGACGATCCAAGGATAAATTGCTAGATTCCTCCATTATCGGTGTCTCTTTTATGTATAAGTCCATATATGCCAAGCAGATCGAAGGGTACGGATTACCCCCTGTCGAAGATTATGATTACTGGCTCAGAATTACCGAACTTTGTGAGATCAAATTCATCCCTGTGGAGCTTATGGATTATCGTGTAAATTCCAGCTTCAGCGTATCTGCTTCGCTGCTAACGGAAGTTGAACATCGTAAATGGCGATATACGTATCATTTAGCACGGCATTTGGCTCGTTGCAGACGAGGCATATTACCACAGATTTCGATCCTTTTCCCTTACCTCACTTATCATGCACAAGCTTTAGATCGACTTGAGAATTTATATGAACAAACCTTCAGTAATTACTTCCTTTATGTATTAAATCGGTCCTATAATCAACAAGAATCAGCCCCATTAGTCTCCATACCTCATCCAGTCACTGATTTCAAATGGTTACCTCATGTGAATGAGACTACTGCGCTACTGTGCATCAGTCAAATGTTGCAAACGCCCTACACATTAATACTCGGTCCAGACATGTTCCCAGATGTGAACGATTTACAAATACTTGTCGAACAGTTAACGAAGGCTGGTCCGGAATTGATCTCGAACTACTATACTAGCGATCGACTCATTGGTTATCGTTCCTCAGCTTCTCCCTTACCCGCAACCATGATGTATAACGAATTATTCCGGACTAGTGATTTGGTTAAATTTTTAAAAGAAATGAGTCATTGATATGAAAATTCTATTCACCTTTTATAATCCAAGCGGCGGTATGGAGACTTTGAACCGAATACGAAGCGATGCATTGATGAAGAAACATATTGAATGTTGTCTGCTATATACAAATGATGGAGCGGGTCTCCAAAACATTAAAAACATTCGTACCTACATTACGAATGAGAATGAGGTAATCAAAAGGATTCTCGAACGGGAATGCTTCGATATGATCATCGTGTGTACGGATATCGATTTATTAGAACGTATTGCCACTATGAATTATAAGGGGCATCTGATATATGAGATTCAGGGTTTAGGCACATTAACCACAGCTGAATGTTTGATCAAAGACTTTTCTACACGAATTGAGAAATACGCAGATGGAATCGTCTTCCCACAAACGGCTCATTTAAAGCATCTAATTGAAACCTATTGCCCTACTATTCGTAAGTTCTGCTTCGACAATCCACTGGATACGGAAGTGTTCGGGTATACGTCATATCCACCGAAGGAATATCCAATCATTGGTTGGGTAGGTAGAATTGAAGCCAATAAAAACTGGAGGGAATTTCTGGAGATTGGATGGCGTCTTAGAAAGATAAATCCGACGATTCGATTGTGGATGTTCGAGGATGCTACGTTATTTGATGCAGATGAAAAGATGGATTTTGAAAAAAGTCCCCATAGACAGGAAGTATCCTCTCATCTCATCCGTTATTCCAATGTACCACATGAACAAATGGCTGATTACTTCTCCATCATTGGCGACTCAGGCGGTTTCTTGTGTTCAACATCCATTACAGAGGGGTTCGGATATGCAGTAGCAGAAGCGATGCTCTCTCGCTGTCCGGTACTTAGTACGGATTCCGATGGCATACGCAGATTCTTATTTCATAATCGTACTGGGAAGATGTATCAGCAAGGGAATATCGATCAGGCTGTGGAAGAGGCAGAGCAATTAATGCTTAATCTCAGCTTGCGCAAAGCTATTAGGAGACGCAGTCAATCCCATATTCGACAGCAATTCTCCACATTTCGTTATTGCAACAATTTCTTAGACATGGCTACTGTTGTCATGGCCTCCCCATCGAGAACTTTTGAAAGAGACAACGGACTTAATAGCCATGAACTAAGATAAACACAAATAAAAATGTAGTAATCTTGCTTTTATGACTATCATCCAGCCTTTTGAGCGAGTAACTGCATATCCGTAATACATGTATTGTCGTTATCGAAGGTTGAAATCTTAGATGTTGCTGTTAGACCATCTTGCTGAATCGTGATCTGATACGTTTGATCTCGTGCTAACCACAGATCGATAAATCCATTCGTTTGGGATTTCATGGACTGATCCATGATCACCTTACCTTCCATATCTGTAATATGAACGTTGAACTCTTCTGCTATCATTTCGCCTTGACAGCCTGTCAAGCTATGGATATCACAAGGGTGCGTAACTTCAATATAAGGTGCAATAGAGACAAAAAACTCATCGTCTGGTAAATCATATGTGATGGATTGTTTATTAACATCGTTCACAATAAGCTGCTGGGAAGTGATAGATGCAGATACATGATCCATCTTACTAGCGCTATATTCAGATACCAATTGCTTAATATCTTGTACACTCTGGTTATTAGACTCTTCTCTATCCATACCTCCAACAATGATATAGGTCGATAAAGCAACGATAACCAGGCCTGATGCAAGCCATACTTTCTTTTTCAATGTGTTCCCATCCTTTTATGTTATATTTACCTATTCATTAACCATATAAACAATCCGAAGACAATGGCTAACACAGCTACAGCTATCAATGTGCTCGTTACTGATCGTGATATACTTTTCTTGGAATTTTCCATGACTTGCTGTTGCTTTTCTGCTAATTGTCTCTTCGACACATCTTCATTCACAGCGTTTAAGTTTTCAGGAAACATAAGATCCCCTCCTATGGTAAAAAGATGGTCGCGCTTTATCATTAATTCAGAATATTTTGCTCAAAATAATAATAACTGCTAAGATGCCAACTAATAGGAGTAGATTCGTTATCTGCCGAAAAAGACCAGGCGCTCCTTGAGAATGGAGCTTCTTCTCGTTGACATCAAAGTTAGCCTTAGCCCCATAGGGGTCTGCTGAATGGGAGAACGGTTTGTTCTCATCTAACATGATACCCACTCCTTATAGTAAAATAGGAAAGGAATTATTGTCTTATCAATATTTTACCTGTTATAGAGTGGGCTTACAAGGAAGTCGCACATGTGCTCATGTATTATTATAAGTTAAACATCTTAATACCTGATTTTCTAAATATTTGTTACGCTAACGTGATCGATTGGATACCAACCCGTAGCTGTTGCTGGATCAGTAACAGCTAATTTTATCGCAGGCACGTTTCCTCTCGTTGTATCAACAATCGCATAAGCTAAGTCATAATTACCCATAGCTACATTCTCGAAGTGTATATCCGTCTCATATGAATAATCATCCCCCATAAGCCATTGTGATGGATCAATATTCGTTACGCTAGTAGATACCGGTTCTTTCGTCGATGTATTCAACAGGGAAAAGGCAACTTTATATTTGTAATTCCAAGCAGGTCGATCATTTGGTAGCTTACCAATCCCTGTGTTCTTCCAACGACTGTGAATCTTCATATTCTCGTTGATGGTAATTGAAGCGGGTGCTTCAAAGTGATTAGGTACCAAACGGTATCCACCTTTGATGTTGAATTCATCCACTAGATCAACGTTCTTCATCCACTCGATCGCATCCTCAGGTACACGTAAATCGAACGTATTCGCACGAGCAACGATGACATCATTCAAACAATAGACAAGCATATCACGAATGTTGGTAAAGTAATTGTCATTCCGATCCATGTAATCATCAAAGTTATGTGCAAAGTAATTCCATCCATTCTCAGAGAATAGTGGAATGCCATAGGTTAGTAGTTTATCAGGATAATACTCTCTATCCGCCTGAGTAAACCAATGAGGCATACCGATACTGTCACGTCTAAGGATATCAAATTGGTTCGATTGGGCTAATAATTCTGCAGCAACCTCCAAAGCACCACCCTGTTGACCCCCAAGTAATATGTTGGGAAAGGCATTACGATAATACCTTGCTACAGTCATGACGATTTCGCTAATATCGCCCGGTTGAGTGCTGTCCGATTGCATGTTATGTCCTTCACCCCAAGCGCCTAAACCCATAGCATCAATAAAATCCACTTCTGTATGGTTGTTATATTTAGCACCGAATGCGTCAATAAACATATGTAGCTTATCCAAAAAGATCTGATCATTCACAAAAGGTGTCCAATACGTATTGATATACCCTTTTGCGCCTGCTGCACGAACGTATTCAGGTGTCGCCTGTTGATAGGAATCTTGGCTATCCATGTAGACACGAAATGCAAGACGTAACCCGCGATCAAGAGCACCTTGTACAAGGATAGAATAGTTCGAATTAGCATCATTCCAGCTATATTGACCTTCTGTAGGTTCATAGAAAGACCAAGGCGCGCGAATATAAAAGCTAGTAGCTTTGGCCGTCGCCCCGCAATCTTCAAATGCCTGCCAGAACAGAGTAGGATTGATTACCCCTTTATTGATATCCGGTTTAGTAGTATCGGTCATTTGTTGGAATGCATCACAATAGAGAACCCAGCCCATGCCAGGGTTTCTAATAAGTCCCGTAGTTTTCTCGGTAGGTTGATAATTCACAGATTCAACAACTGCCTTTCTCGACATTATTTTTGTGGAATCACTTAACACTTAGTATAGAGCGCTTTCACAATGTTAAATAGCTTGATAATTATCACATTGCTATTGACAAATCTACGATTCCAACATTATTACGATATTCAAGAAAAAACCTACCCAAGGTGACAATCCTTGAATAGGTTTCTGTCTATTTTAACATTATCTCAAAAATAAGTTCTTGTTAGATCTTTCGGGACCTAATTGGTCCACCACTGGATCTCATTTAAAGCAAGATGATTCCATAACATATTTGCGCTGTTCACTTTAACACGTATTTTATTCGTTAAAACAGGAGAAAAGCTGATGTTTCTAAATTCCTCATCATCTGTATTCGTAGTCCATGAGATAGGTGATTGTGAAACAGCAGACGTCCATACCCCGCCATTGTTATACTCGATATCCACATTCGTTATCCCTTGTCCTACGCCATAGTGAGTAATTAGCGTAATTCCACTGGTCATTTTTGTAGTGGCACCTAAATCTAAAGTGATATAACCAGGAAAAGTAATACCTTTACCACTACTCCAAGCATCAGTAATACTTCCATTGTTGATGTTAGAAATATTACCCGCACTTGTACCTAATGTAGTTGTTACAACAGCTTGAGGTGCTACATTGACAGATGGCATATATTCAATCGTTGGATTCCATCTAGTACCGTCACATGAAGTGTTTGCATTCTGATTCAAGACGAAATAAATATTATCATTTGGTGAGACTGTTGTAGGGATATTAGGAGTGAATCCCGTAATATCATTAGCAGCGATAGTTTGCCAACCACTCGTTGGCCATATTTGCGTGTTATTTTTCATAATTTTAACTCGAACGCCATCACCACATGAATTATTCTGTTTGGCAACTTTACCTTTAATAGCAATATTTCCTGCCATAGGTGCTTTCCAAGCAATCACTGTATCGTTTGCATCTGGATGTATAAGTGCATTAACACCAATACTATTCCATTGGTATGCACCATTCCACTTGTTCGTATTGGCATCCCATGTCATATTCGTATAATTTGAGCCATTTCCTTGCATATAGTACCATTGTTTATTCCCTTGAACACTACTGAAGTCCTCCGAGAATCGATACGTTGGTAGAGCTTGTTTCGGTGCGGCCAACTGAATATTGGATACAATCACCTGACTGATTGGGTACCATCCAGTTGATGTCGCCGGATTAGTGACTGCTAAGTTAATCGCTGGTGTATTTCCTTTACTTGTATCGACAATAGCATAGGCTAACTCGTATGAACCGTTAGGCACATTACCGAAGCTTATCGGTGTGTCATATTGATAATTGTTCCCTTTAAGCCATACGGAGGGATCGATATTGGTTACACTCGTAAATACAGGCTGTTTCGTGGATGTATTCAATAGAGAATAAGCTACTTTATATTTATAATTCCATGCAGGTCGATCATTTGGAAGTTTTCCAATACCTGTATTTTTCCAATTACTTTGTACCGTAATATAATCATTGGAAGTAATTGCTGATGGTGTCGTAATATTAAGCGGTACAAATCGATATCCGCCGTTTACAATGAAGTCGTCTACTAGATCAACATTATTCATCCATTCGATAGCATCTTCTGGGACGCGCAGATCAAACGTATTTGCACGAGCAGTTATAGCATCATTCAAGCTATATACGAGCATATCTCTAATGTTGGAGAATGGATTGCCGTTACGATTCATATACCCTGCAAAATCATGTGCAAAGTAATTCCATCCATTCTCTGAGAACAATGGAATACCATAAGTTAATAATCTATTCACATAATAATCTTTATCTGCTTGGGTGAAATATTGTTTCATCCCAATACTATCACGTCTAAGGATATCGAATTTATTCGATTGAGCTAATGACTCGGCTGCACTTGCCAACCCACCACCTTGCTGTCCACCAAGTAAAACATTTGGAAATGCGTTGCGGTAGTATTGCGCTACGGTCATGATACTTGAGTTAGTATTACCTGGTTGAGTGTTATCTGTCCGCATGTTGTGACCCTCACCCCAAGCACCTAATCCCATAGCATCAATAAAGTCTACCTTTGGATGATTGTTATACTTAGCACCAAATGCACTAATAAAAGTATTCAATTTATTTAAAAATATCTGATCATTCACATAAGGTGTCCAGAACGTATTCGTGTATCCTTTAGCTCCTGCTAATCGTACATATTCAGGTGTCGCTTGTTGATATGAATCTTGGCTATCCACATAGACACGAAATGCAATTCGTAATCCACGATCAAGAGCACCTTGCATGAGGATAGAATAGTTCGAATTAGGATCATTCCAGCTGTATTGTCCTGCTGTAGGCTCATAGAATGACCAAGGAGCACGAATATAGAATGTAGTCGCTTTAGCGGTTGCCCCAGAATTATCGAATGACTGCCAGAATAAATTAGGATTATTTACACATTTGTTGATATCAGGAAATGTATTATTTGTCATTTGACCAAAAGCATCACAATAAAGTATCCAACCCATACCAGGATTTCTAATAAGACCAGATGTCTTCTCTGTTGGTTGATAAGTCATTGCCTCGGCAGCATTTCCTGTTGCTGGACTAATTAATAACGTTGCAAATAGCATCATGGTGATCACTAGTAATGAAATAATCTTTCTTGAATTATGCATCTAATTCACTCCTTCGGATCAATTGGTTAAGCAATTGCATGGTGTCATCTTTAATCGGGTTTTCCGTAAGGTAATAAACGTGAATCTCAGAATCCCCCTTTTTTCAACATTCCTTTTGTAATATTATCTCTTTTATATTATAAAGCGCTTACATTTTATTGAATAGATAGACAATTCTAAGATTCATATGGATTATTGTACGAATTTGAATTATGAACTGAAAACTTTCGGCAATTTTCGCACTCCATTGATTGTTATTCACTTAAATTGTATAACTCTTATCTCCTAATTCCTTTTATCCCATACCACAATAAATAACGTTGCTAACGGTCCGAATAATAACGAAATAAGAAACCAATTTAGTCCACTTCTATTTTTGGCTTGTGCTAATCCTGCATTAATTAAGGCAAGCGTTCCCCATCCAACAGTGAAACCACCATTCAAGTTGTTCATTTTTGTCTCCTTACATTTATTGTATCTACTTAACTGTATCAAAGATATTATTCATACCATCTGGAATCTCAATGATACTTTGCACCTTATAGTCCTCGCTTGGCGTCTCATTTATGATCTCGAGTAAAAATGTTTTTCCATTCTCCATCTTCAGATAACTGTACGTCCTATATTGTGCTCCTGCAGTTATATATGTTGACATGTTATTGAACTCATCCATAGTTATTAACTCTTTTTGAGGCTCGGTTAAATACGAATTAAATTTTTTATAATCACCACTACCCAACGCAAGTTTTATAATATGAGCTAGTTCTTGTGGACTTTCGGGTTTTTCCATCTTCGATGATGAACATCCAATAAGTACGATCAAAAGCAGGAATGGTATGTACTTCTTCATCTTTGCAACGCTCCTTCTCAATTGCGACTCTCTATTAAATACTCGCAATAATTGCATAAAGTAATAAGAACGCTAGAATGACTAAAGTAATCTTTTTAGATAATTGTAAAATTCTTTTACCCTCAAATATTTTAGTGAATAAAAAAAGGAAACCTATCACCCATATCCCATCTTGAAAAAATTTGGAAATGATATTTCTAGTCATATTTAAAAAGAAAAATAAGTCCATACTATCTCCCCCTTCAGTCATTAAAGTCATTTCCAATTAATTTGATGCATAAAAAGGAATGATGCCAAGAATCGGATACAGGAAACCGCAATATTGTAGAGGTATGAAAAATAAAGTGTGGTGATTTCCAATAAACCATACGGGTACCGCACATAAGGTTAGACCCATAAGATAATACCGATAACTCCCCAACCTCTCCAAAAAATAATCACAATCACCTTTTCTAAATAGACTTTTACAAATATATACACTTCATAAAATAAGGATACCTTCTGTATAAGGTATAAATCAAGACTTAATTCCATGGTCACAGCAAAAAACACCCCTCACAAAGTATAATTAACTTCGCTATATAGAGGAGTGTTACATCTAAACCGTCAGGAATCCATTAGAGTTGCATCTGTTTTTCAAGTTCAATAAATAAGATCTCTTTGTTGTCTTTATAATCATCTAGATAGAATGCTTGTAGGTTAATGTTGTCATGGCATTTAACGAAATACCCTTTAGATTTTGTATCCATGACGGAGGTATATAATGTCTCATCCTTGTGTCCTTCTCGCGTGTCGATTACGGAACCTGTGGGAATATCAGATTGAGAAAGAATACGGAAACCTTGTAATATCGCCGATTGTCTATCAAGATCCTTTGGTGTGCTAGATACGAAGAAGGCTGCTCTTACAAAGCGAGACGGTGGAGTAAAGTCACCAGGAAGTCCAACTAATCCACTTCCTTCACCAAATTTGGTAACGGTCGCACCATTAAACGATGTTTGTTCCACATTTTCAGGTTGAAGATGGATGTAATTTTTCAAATTGGTAACATGCCATGGGAATTCAGGTGCATTCGTCAATACGCCATAGGGATTATCGTATGCGAGCAGTTGCCCCTCTTTTGGCTCCAATACAATACTCATGCCTTTAGCATCCATAAAAAAGAAGTGATTATTCGTACTGAGCTCCTTTGCCGTTTCTCCCTGTTCCAATATAACCAGATTCTGCGCTTCTTCTCTAACCTCTTCCACATCCTTGCATCTGCTGAGCAAGTAGTCAAATGCCTTTGGTAGAATCACATTGATTTTGTCTTCCACTGCATTTTTAGAAAAAGAAGCATAACCTGGTAGTAGATTACTTGAACCCATCAATCCCATTTCGTTAATCCCATCGCCAAATGACGTTTGCTTAAAAAAGCCAGTTCCTAAGACTGCATATTTGGAAGCATAATTGGATTCTTTCGTATGAATGAAATCTTCAATGTTTCGTGGTACAACCATCATATGATTGTCCAACTTCATCCCGACTTCCAACGTCCTTCCCAAAACAACACCTTCAGAATAAGAAAATCCGATTGTCGTGCACATCTGACCACTCCTCTTTTAGCCATACTTGTTGTTGCTCACATTATACGTAGTCAAATAGGGCTAAGCAAATTATCGTTATAGATGCTTCTTATATATTCTTGTGAGCTCCATCCCTTCAATAACAAACAAACTTGCCATCCATGGATATAAATCTTGTCTACATCGCAGGTCATTGGAACTCTGTTTACTTGAGTATTATGTTGAACTGAATATTTAATAAATCAATACGATCTGCTAGATTTATGATTTGAATTTCCATGTAAACGCCTCATTTCGAAGGAAATGTTGCAACAAACAGAAATATAATGTTGTCGAGTGTTTTGGTAATATTAATCGATTAGATTAATTTCTAATTGCTGCAGTATTCTCATTATGTTATGATTTATTTAATAAAGACCAAGTGCGACTAACACTTGGTCAGAACAATTGGCTTGGATGGTATATTCCCTTCTAAGTCTAAATGGAATAAAAACCCACCTTCGGCCTTAACCTAAAATGTACCCTTTGTAAAGGACAATTAAAAAAAGACTAGGCAATTTGAAGTAG
>NZ_JBITNB010000015.1:0-67016 GCF_054373195.1 Paenibacillus sp. CMAA1364
AGAACACCTAACCTTCTCCTACAAAAAAACAAACGGGGTGCCCCTAGTCATTTTCGTGACTTTTGGGACAGCCCCTTTTTATTTTCGCTCCAACATATTCTACGATGCGTCATTTATATTTAATGTTTGAATGGGAACGATATAGATATCGATACCTTCATGAACATGAGAAGGGTGTAAATGAATGAGGAGTAGATCAGTATGGAACTAGGAAAATTTTTATTGTGGAGAAAGGGCATCATTATAGCGTTAAGTGTGGTGTTATCCGGATGTCATATGTTATCTGCTCATGAATCAGCTGAAGAAAAGTTTCAACTCTCATTAAGTGGTCTTACGAGTGTTGAGAATTTGAAATTTACAGGAGAAGCTGCGTTGAGAAGAAATGAACAGCGATGGTATGAAGAACAATATACGTACGAGGGTCAACTAACCAACCATAATATATTAAGTCTGCAAAGAAAGAAGCCTATGGAGGGCACAGGTAACATCGTTACTGAGGATTTGCACGTAGATAAGCTTCTCGTAAGGTTTAACCCTTTGAGTCAATTAGAGGGTATCTCTACATTGAATAAGCAGATCCATGAGGAGTTAGGTGCATCTAGAGGTACGACAATACTTAGAATTGAACTTGAACCTGAGGATGCATTGAAATGGTTAGCTCATCAATTAAGTAGTGAAATGGAAAGTCTAAAACCTGATACCAGTCAGAAGACAAATGACGCCATGAACACCACTGCTGATGTAGAAGCAATATGGAAGCAAGGTTCAGATCAATTGAAAATGATGCTGAAAGAGGCAAGGGTGCGCACAGTATATCATTTGACGATGGATTCGAAGAATAAAGTTCCATTAAGGCTAACATCAGAGACTACAATTTCCTACTTAGATTTAGAAGGGAATAGACAACAAGAAATGATGGTGAATGACGTAGTGGTCCAATGAGATTAGATGTTTATCATCCTGCTATAGCTGACTAGTACGAATGAAACGTGATATAATGAATCATGAATTAACCAATGTTCAAAAAAAGAGATATATTTAATTGAGGAGGAGCGATTTGAATGCGAGACCCTAGAATTCAAAAACTAGCAGAAAACTTAGTTGGTTATTCTGTAGATGTTCAATCTGGTGAGAATGTATTGATTGAAATGATTGGAACTGAACGCGATCTTATGAAAGCTATCATAGAAGAGGTTGCTAAACGTGGAGGGAATTCGTTCGTTGAACTGACGGATAAGTCTGTTCAGAGAACACAATTGACTCACGCATCGAAGGAACAAATGGAGACATGGACTGAAATTGATCTAGAACGAATGAAAAAGATGGACTGTTATATTGGTATCCGTGCAGGAGAGAATGTGAATGATCTATCTGATGTACCTGAAGATAAAATGAAACTTTTTAACGCCATTTATAATCATAAGGTACATAGTCAGCAGCGGGTAAACCATACGAAGTGGGTTGTTCTTCGTTATCCAAATGCAAGTATGGCTCAATTGGCTAATAAGAGTACGGAAGCTTTTGAACAATTCTATTTTGACGTATGTAATCTTGATTATGCGAAGATGGATATTGCCCAAGATCCTCTTGCAGAACTTATGAACAGAACCGACAAGGTGCGTATTACAAGCCCTGGTACGGATCTAACTTTCTCTATCAAGGGCATCGGCGCAGAGAAATGTTCAGGTCAAAAGAATATACCTGATGGTGAAGTGTATAGCGCTCCTGTACGTACATCCGTTAACGGAACAATTCATTATAATACGCCTACTGTATATAATGGTATATCGTTTGAGAATATTAAGTTTACATTTAAAGATGGAAAGATCATAGAAGCGACTAGTAATGATACAGTTCGATTAAATGATATTCTTGATTCAGATGAAGGAGCACGCTATATAGGGGAGTTCGCTATAGGATTTAACCCTTATATTCTTCATCCGATGAAGGACATTCTATTCGATGAAAAGATTGCTGGAAGTCTACACTTCACGCCTGGTCAAGCTTATGATGTAACGGATAATGGTAATCATTCTTCGATTCATTGGGATTTAGTGTTGATTCAACGTCCTGATTATGGTGGTGGCGAAATCTACTTTGATGATGTGTTGATTCGTAAGGATGGTTTATTCGTTATACCAGAGTTGGATGGACTTAATCCAGATAATCTAATATGAGAAAGAAAGCACTTGCATCAAAAAGTGGATTCAAGGTACTATTGTAATTAGAATATCAAGAAATACTATGAGAAACTACGGAGGGATTCTATGTCTAACAATAATGCAGCAGTTGTAGAGATTGCTCAAACGGCAGGTAAGTTCACGTCTTCTATCGTTCTTCAAGCAGAGAATAAGTACATTGATGTTAAAAGTATCTTGGGCTTGTTCACGACACTAGTGAGCCACAAAGATTATGAACTACATGTTCATGGTCCTGATGCGGACGAGGCTAAAGTTGCTATGAAAGAAGTATTTGCTAAACATGGTTTGCACATTTCTTCTATAGCTGAATAACAGAAGCCAAGGCATCCTTACTTTCACAAGTGGGGATGTCTTTTTTTGAGGAGTTCTTGTATTGAAGTCTATTATCGACTAATATTAAGGGTAGCATTAATTTTTTTACTTTTTTACATAGGGGGAAGAGAGATGACTTCGTCTGATACACAGGAACATTTGAATCTCAAAGCGATTAATCTTCTTCAAGAAGATGCAGATAAAATTCAAAAACTAATTGAAGTTCAGATGGAGAATTTGGCAACGCGTTATTGCCCGCTCTATGAGGAAGTTCTGGACACTCAAATGTATGGATTCTCGAAAGAGGTTGATTTTGCTGTGCGTTTAGATTTATTAGACGTATTTACAGGCAGACAATTAGTTAGTCAGCTTGAACGCAAATTAGCAATTCTTTATGAGGCGTTGAACGACAAAGAGTAGCCTGTAGATAACAGGCATAGATGGAATTTGAATGCATGCCGATTTGTGGACATGCATTTTTTTGTTCAGATGGATAGCTGATATATATGACTAAGAAGTAGAATTGGATGTTTATAAATATTTTTCTCGAAGAGTATTTGCTTTTCCGTCATTTTGGAATTACAATTACCAATAATGAGGTATAAGGGGGGATGGGCATGACGGAACAACTTCAGCTAGAAAATGGAAGCATTCGTATTTCGAACGATGTCGTCTCTAAGATTGCCGGTATGGCAGCCCTGGAGACACCGGGTATTGCTGCAATGTCTGGGGGACTATCTGAAGGATGGGCTAAACGTCTTAGTGGTAAAAACGTACAAAAGGGTGTTACAGTCGAAGTTGGCCAGCTAGAGGCAGCTATTGATCTGCGTATTATTGTACTTTACGAAACTCCTATACATGAAGTGTGTCGTATGTTACAACAAAATGTGCGTGAAGCTATTGAGAGTATGTCAGGTTTACGCGTTGTAGAAGTGAATGTCAAAGTTGAAGGCGTCGCTTTCAAGGATGATGAGATTGAGGAATTAGTTATTCGTAATAAGTAAATCAATGAAACAGTATATAAGTATGATCCAAGCTATTAAAAAAGACTATCGGGTAGCCCGATAGTCTTTTTGTGATTTGATTTGTTCTTGTACCGCGGGTTTATTACTCTCGCGTGAAATGCTAAGCACAATACCCATACTGATCATCATGACCAAGGTGGATGAACCACCATAACTTATAAATGGTAGTGTGACACCTGTAAGTGGTATCGTCTGAGTCACTCCACCAATATTGATAAAGGCTTGAATGGCTACAAGTCCCATGACACCAATACCAACTAAGGTACCAAATATATCAGGGCAACGTAGAGATACGATGATCCCTCGCCAAATGAAATATAAGTACACCAATAAAAAGAATGTTGTACCTATGAATCCGAATTCTTCACCAATAACAGCAAAGATAAAGTCATTATACGAATTCGGAAGGTAGTGTAATTTCTGTATACTCTGGCCGAACCCTGAACCGGTAATGCCACCTTGTCCAATAGCCGTAAGCGATTGAATGAGATTGTAGCCAGAACCATCGGGATCTGCAAACGGGTCGATAAAGGCGGATATGCGATCCTTTTTATAACTCTGATTAACCGTTGATGTAGTGTCCGTTTGAGAAAAGGAACTTATGAGTGCATTCATTCCAAGCACAAGACCAGCGCCTAGTATAAATAGCGCAATAGAGCCTATGATATGCTTCATACTAGCTCCCCCGGCATAAATAATCAGACCGCAGGTGCCTACAAGGATCATACAAGAGCCAAGGTCTGGCTGCATCATAATAAGACCAGCAACTGCTCCAGCAATCATAATGACAGGTATGAAGCCTTTCTTCAGATCACGCAAACGATCGCCTTTTTTGGTTATCAACGCAGCAAGGTACAGAATGGTTGCGAGCTTGGCGAATTCAGTAGGTTGAATACTGATTGGACCAAATCGGAACCAGCTTCGTGCGCCATTGGTCGCTTCCCCTATATAAGGTACTAGAATAAGCATGATAATCGTGACCATGAAAAAAGGAATAAATAATATCTTGTATTTATTGTACGGTATGTTCATAGCAATAAACATGAAAAAGGCACCTAATGCAACAGAAACAAATTGGCGCTTCGTGAAGTAAAAAGCATTGTGATTAAACTTCTCGCTGGCGACAGCTAAGCTCGAACTAGCACTGAAGACCATGACAAGTCCAAAGCCTACAAGTAACAGTGTAAGGATAAGTAATTGAAAATCCGGGGCCCCCTTCTTAGGAAGAGGATTATGTTCTTTCACCATGGTATGCTCACATTACGCTTCAAGCATGGATTTGAATTGTTGTAGTTTCTTATTCGCAATTCCTAGAATATGTGATGGAATAACGATATCGTAATCTAACCCATGCGGATATGTTGCAATACCCATAAACACGGCTTCGATCTCAAGGATGGTATCTGGATCTTCTAATTTACCCTCAACTGCTCTAGTATTCATACGAAGAAAATACTCGTTATTATTTTCTTTGTCCTCAATTTTATATTCGTAAGTTGCACGATAATATTCCCACTGCCAACGGAAGAATCCAGCTTTATCTGCCGTTTGATCCATATAAGCTAAATCACTTTTAAGGCCAACCAAACCTGTGTTTTCAAAAATCATTGCTTAATCATCTCCTTATTCGTCAATCTCTAAACTTCTTTATTCATGATATTATGTTTCGAGAAGTTCTGCAAGCAAGAGTGTTGTAGCTAATACCTATTCTGAAGCCATTTCTGATACAATAGAAACAATAAATTGGTTAGCATCTTGAAACGAGGCGGATTGTAATGATAGAAGAATTGGCACTAAATGACATCCATTTAAAGATGGTCGAATGGAGAAGATATTTACATCGCCATCCTGAATTGTCTTTTCAAGAAGGGAATACGGCTAGATACGTTGCAACGATATTGCGTGAGTTAGGATTAGAAGTACAGATAGAATTTGGTGGAGGGCACGGCATTGTAACTACGATTAAGGGTGCATTACCGGGTAAGAGAGTTGCTCTACGGGCAGACATGGATGCTCTTCCAATTCAAGATGAGAAGTCATGCGAATATACTTCTGAGGTAGATGGTGTTATGCATGCTTGTGGGCATGATGGGCATACATCCATATTGTTAGGTGTCGCGACCTATTTCAGCAAACGTAGAAGTGAACTACATGGGGAAATTGTTCTGATCTTTCAACCTGCTGAGGAAGTCTGTCCAGGTGGTGCTAAAGGGATGATAGCTGGTGGTGTGCTAAACGACGTAGACGTTATTTATGGATTGCACTTATGGACGCCAATTCCTGTAGGAACCGTGGGTAGTGCACCAGGTGCACTCATGGCAGCTGCTGATGAATTCTTTATTGATGTGTTTGGAAAAGGGGGGCATGGCGGGATCCCTCACGTGACCATTGATAGTATTATCGCAGGGTCAGCACTTGTTATACAACTGCAAAGCATTGTAAGTCGGTCTGTAGATCCACTTCAACCTGCTGTTGTCACAGTAGGAACGATTCAAGGTGGGGGCGCACAGAATGTGATTGCAGAGAAATGCAGTATTACAGGTACAGTTCGTACTTTTGATGAAGATACGAGACAGATGATTCGTTCGCGAATCGAAACCATTGCCCATCATACGGCTCAGACCTATGGGGCAACAGCTAAAGTAAGGTATGTTCTCGGTTATCCACCATTAGTGAACGATATATTAGAAGTAGAACGTTTCTTTGGTGCAGCGCGAAAGATATATAACACGGAGGATGTTTGGTCTCTACCTAAGCTCATGCCAGCAGAAGACTTTGCATACTATCTCGAACAAATACCGGGATGCTTCATGTTCGTAGGGGCAGGTAATCATGATAAAGGCATGACGTATCCTCATCATCATCCACTCTTTGATTTCGATGAAGAGGCGATGCGTAATGGGCTTATGTTGTTCATTGCAATGGTGGAATCCCAACAATAAATACGACATGAAGAATACTCCACGATTCATTGGGGGAAGATACCTCTCAATGGATACAAGATTAGAAATATGATGTGTTCGAAGGATTGCTTGTATAATATCCTTTTATCATATAGATCTTGAGGGGGAGGCAGTCATGAGTAATGGGAAGCCATGTATTGTTCAGCGAGATCGTACGGTGTTACTAGAGTGTGGACATGAAGCATTTGAATTAGCGAGAGAACAGCTTATTTGTTATGCAGAGTTAATTAAAAGTCCGACTACATTCCATACCTATCGAATGACATCCTTATCATTATGGAACGCTGCATCGCTAGGATGGTCTTCTAAGATGGTAATGGATAGCCTAAAAACGTTATCTCGATGGGATATTCCGTCAGGGTTGATTCAGGATATGGAAGAGATCATCTCCCGCTACGGGAAGCTAACGTTAGTGAAGCATGAAAATACTCCACATCAGCTTATTCTGAAAAGTACAGATGTGACTCTAATGGATGAGGTTCTGAAGTGGATTGGTAAATCTAATACAAGCTTCCAAAGAAGGTCTCCCACTGAGGTTGTTATTCATGCCATTGTTCGTGGATGGATGAAACAAGAATTGACTAGATTAGGGTATCCGGTACTAGATTTGGCTGGGTATGATAAAGGTCAATCTTTGTCGCTATCTTGGAAGTCTAAGAATGGACAATCACTAGTACAACTAAGAGACTACCAGTTAGATGCTGTTACAGCATTTGAAGGCTTACCTGGAAGTGGTGGGAGTGGCGTGGTTGTTCTACCTTGTGGTTCAGGCAAGACGATCATTGGAATGGCGATTATGGAAAAGTTGCAATGTGAAACACTTATCCTAACCTCAAATACAACATCGGTTAAACAATGGATGGATGAATTACAAGACAAGACAACGCTGACCTCAACTGAGATTGGGGAGTATTCAGGAACTACCAAAGAAGTGAAACCAGTCACCGTTGCGACATATCAAATTCTTACACATCGTCGTAATAAAAATGCTGAATTTGAACATATGAAGTTATTTAATGAACGGCGATGGGGACTTATTATATATGATGAGGTTCATCTACTTCCTGCACCTGTATTTCGTGCGACTGCGGAGATTCAAGCGACACGTAGGTTAGGTTTAACAGCTACATTAGTCCGTGAAGATGGTTGTGAGCAAGACGTCTTTTCTTTGGTTGGCCCAAAGCGAGTGGATGTCCCCTGGAGACAGTTAGAGAGTAAAGGGTGGATAGCAAAGGTGCAATGTCTTGAGATCAGAGTACCGATGTCCATGGAGATAAAGGAACAATACCAATCTGCTGGGAACAAGTATAAATTTCGAATTGCAGCAGAGAATCCAGCTAAATTGAACGTCATTCATCGTATTGTGCAACGACACTTGAATGCACGGATTCTCATTATTGGGCAATATTTAGAACAGCTGGAGTTGATTGCGACATCCATCCAAGCTCCACTAATAAATGGAAAGACACGACAACAAGAACGCACCCGTCTATATGATCTATTCAGAAAAGGAGAGATATCTATTCTTGTCGTTTCTAAGGTGGCTAATTTCGCCGTGGATCTACCAGAGGCGTCGATTGCGATAGAAGTATCAGGTAGCTTCGGATCGCGACAGGAGGAAGCACAGAGGCTTGGTAGAGTGTTGAGACCTAAAGCTGCCGATAACAACGCATATTTCTATACCTTAGTATCAAAGGACAGTAAAGAGGAAGATTTCGCAATAAAGCGGCAAATGTTTCTGTACGAACAAGGATATGAATATGTGATTACGGATAACAACCATGCGATTCAATTTGGCAGAAGGGAGCATATCCTTTCATGACAGGGTCGAGAATAACAAGCTTAGAAGATCAGTTTAACTTGGTCTCATTGAGTTCCGATGAGCGAGAGCTTTTGAAGACGTTATATATTTGCTATGCAGGACAATTATTCGATGAGACACAATTGATGAGACACAGAAGGATGGGATGTAGCGGGGCAGAGCATATGATCCTGTTCCTATCTTTAAGAAAAAAGAATAGCATTTGCGCAATGATGAGATCATGGGGAGAACGGATGTATTATATACCGAAGGAGAATTTGCCACGACTCCACCATGCATTTATGGAACATAGTCCACATGACGTGATAGAGCCTGTCCGCATTCTAATGGAGGCGAAGACAGGATTAGTATTAGACCTGTTGCAAGTGCTGTCCTATATAAGTCAGGGTCATTTCTTGATTAGCTCTAAAGGTTGTATACATAAGAAAAGTATTCAAAGATTAAATGAAAGAGTACATTTACGTTCGGAAGATCTGGCTCAATTATCAATATCATTACGTCATGCGGAAGATACACCTGTGCATATTGCATTTCTTGTGGATTTACTTGATGGACTAAAGCTTGTAGAAATTGAAGGTAAGCATATGAAGCTACAAGAGACACAGTTATTCAGATGGTTAAGTATGAGTACAGAACAAATGACAAGTATTCTTGTGAAATCAGTATTAGATCGTTATGGTTCATCAGATGCGAACATGGAACACCTCTATTGCCTGATCTCTCAACCTGACTTGTTGTCTGGTCAGTGGATTGACATTCAATTCCTTATGGAAGAATGCGTAGATCAACAACTGCTGAAGAGATCACAAATAGAAGCCATGACTGAACGGATAAAGACATGGGTAACTGCCTTTGCTGGTTGGGGATGGATGGATGTAGGCATGTCTGTGGATCATCGAATTTGTTTTCGTTGGACACTTCCTAGTAGCCAGATTCGTAATGTGTTGTATGAGAATCATTTAAGTTCTTCAATGACAAGCGCAGTGGATGTATCCATGCGTAAGTTATACGTGCAACCTGAATTCGATATCATTGTATTGCCTGATGTTCCTCATACGCTACGGTTTACCTTATCGTTATTCACGAGTCTACAAATGAACGATCATACATCTATATATAAATTGACGGAGGATTGTGTCCTTCAAGCGTTGCAAAGAGGAATAACGATAGAAGAAATAATATCATTTATGACTTTTAATTGTGAAGGTGAACTGCCTGCTCACGTATTATTGACACTTCGGAAATGGGCTGAACATGCGAAAGACAATCGCTGCGTCACCAATGCACCGAAGTGGCATCGTTATTTCACTGCCAAAAAATATGATGAAGACAAAGTGTTAGATGATTATGCGATGTTCATGAAGGAACTACATCTTGATGTGGATCGACAAGAGGAACAATCCCCGTCGCTTCCACTCTCCTATACTAATCTTCAACAAATACCTAACAGATGGAAGGAAGACTTTAGAAGCTATCATAGTTCTACTGCGAAGCAAATCATCCAACAAGCGTTAGATTGGCAGACGAAAGTGCAACTATCTGTAAATGGAATAAGAGTGGAGTTTATTCCCTTAAATATATCCAATAGTTGTGATATAATCTCTGGAGAAATATATAATCATACGATAAATAGGTATGAGAAAGTTGAATTAACATGCCATGATTGGCAGGAAATGAGAATTATTGTTCCTGTATTTGTGGAATAAGTCCATATTTCATGATATGAATACATCTTCATAAGCTGTGAGGGATATGTTATGATGAAATTATCTACTAGATTATACGAGTAGAAAACCATCAATAAGAATTGGGGAAAACGTTCATGAGCGTAGCAGAATTACAAACATTTGATATGGCAGAAGTGTTGACTTACGCCTATGAATTGGGCGATTTGATTAATCAATCTGTGGATGTATCAGATTATCTATATTGGAAGCAGCAAGTTGATGGGCATGAAGGTGTTCAAGGCCTTATCAAGAAATTAGAAACAAAGAAAGAGTTGTTTGATGAGACAGAGCGTTTCGGGCATTTCCATCCCGATTATCATGCTGCTCAAGATGCGGTTCATGCTGTGGAATTAGAACTTGAATCTTTTGAGGAAGTTCGTAATTTCAAGTGGGCTGAGAAGAAGCTGGATGATATGTTACATCAAATGTCCGAGACGATCGCATTCTCGGTGTCAGATAGTATTAAAGTACCAAGTAATAATCCACAGCCAAAAGGTTGCGGTAGTGGCGGGAAATGTTCCTGTGGTTAAGAGCTGAGATGGTTAGTAGAGAGGTGGCAAGATGATGTTTGCGGAACGAACAGGTTTTATTATTTGGGTAAATGATATAAAAGCAGCTCGGAACCTGGAGAAGTACGGAACGGTACATTACGTTTCTAAAAAAATGCATTATGTCGTTATGTATGTCAATGGGGATCGTGCAGAAGAGACTGCGAAGAATGTTCGTAGGCTATCCTATGTACGTAAAGTCGAACGCTCCTATCGCAATGAGATTCAGACTGAATATAGTAGTGATGTTCCGGACAAAACAAGCTATTACGGTCTGTAAATTGGTTTCTCAGTGATTGAATACCTTGTCGAAATGATTTCATAAAAGTACAACAATACGGTCCATTGGGGCCGTTTTTTTTATACGATAAGACCATAAATATTTCGGGCTTATATCCGAAAAGGAGTGAATGAGATGAGTATAGAATATGGAAAATGTGACCTTCATACGCATACGCAAGCATCGGATGGCATGCAATCTTCTAGCATCAATGTCAAGCTTGCTAAAGAAAAGGGACTCTCCGCGATAAGTATTACGGATCACGATACTGTGGCGGGTATTGAAGAAGCGTTGGCTGCAGGAGAGAAGCATGGAATTGTAGTTGTACCTGGTGTGGAAATAAGCACCCGCTCTGGCGGGAAGGATATCCATATTCTTGGATATTATGTAGATTATACGAATGTGATATTTCTAGAACGGCTTGTACAGTTACGAGAGACACGACAGCTACGAAATGGAAGAATCATAGATAGATTACAACAGTTAGGCCTCCACATCGAATTGGAAGACGTCATAAACGGATTAGGACGACCACTTTTACCTGATGAAAGCATTGGGCGCCCGCATATTGCCGATGTACTCGTTCATAAAGGGTATGCTACGGATATGAGAGATGCATTTGATCGATACTTAGCTGAAGGAGCGCAGGCATTTGTGTCTGAATCGCGCATTTCTCCGAAGGATGCATGTATATGGATCAGAGAAGCTGGTGGTTCACCAGTTCTTGCCCATCCTGGTATATATGGTAATGATGTCTTAGTTAGGGGAATTATCAACAGCACGGACTTAGCAGGGATCGAAGTATATCATTCAGACCATGGGGAAGAAGAGGAGTTACGTTATGCATCCATGGCACAAGAATATGATCTGATCATGACAGGTGGATCGGATTTCCATGGAGCAAGACAGGGTGTCGTATTCCATGGTGATATTGGAAGTGTAACCGTACCTATATCCGTGTTGGAACAATTGAAGGGCTGTGAAAGAAATAATCGGTTTGCAGAGCGCTCATGCGACATATCGAGCGGATTCCTATAAATGAAAAGGTGTCTTACAAGCCATGTTCATGGTTTGTAAGACACCTTTTCACTCTTTCTTAATTCTTAATTATGCTGGATAGGCCTTTGACCATCTGTTCATCAGGAGTAACGAATAATGTCTTTTGATGATCATAAATGACAAATCCAGGTTTCGATCCGCTTGGTTTACGAACATGACGGATTAACGTTGTGTCTACAGGAACACTACTGGATTCCTTAGCTTGACTGAAATATGCAGCAAGTTGGGCAGCTTCCTCTAGCGTCGCTTCACCGAAACTCTCACTACGGATAACAACATGAGAGCCTGGAATATCTTTGGTATGTAGCCAAGTATCATTCGGACTGGCTAAACGGTTGGTGACATATTCGTTCTGAAGATTATTCTTCCCGACATAGATCTCTATGCCTTCTGAAGATGTGAATACATGAAGTGTTGGACGGTCCGTCTTCTTCTTAATCTTCTTCTTTTTAGATTTCTTACTGCGATCACGTAAATATTGTTGCTGAATTAATTCCTCGCGAATTTCCTCAATATCATTCATAGAAGCGTAAGACAGTTGTTGCAACAATTCATCCATATAGCGAATCTCTTCATGCGTTTTAGTTAATTGCTGATCAATGACGATGAGGCTGTTCTTATATTTATTATATTTTTTAAAATAACGTTGAGCATTCTCAGTGGGACTTATTAATGGATCTAGCGGAACAGTAATCATCGCTTGATCTTCATCGTAGAAATTAGTTAATTCGGCAGCAATGTCCCCTTTTTGGATCATATGAAGCGAAGCGAATATCAATTCACCCCAAATACGATATTGATCGGCATCGCCCGCTTCGTTGATGTCTTCTTGAAGGTGATCGAGTTTCTTTACATTCTTAGCACGCTCGTTGGTTAGGAAGCGAAGTAGATCACTCACTTTCTGTTTCACCGTATCTCGTTCAGCTTTGTCTCCGAAGAACTCCTCTAAACACTCACTGATCGAAGGATAGTTCGTTACCTCACCGTTAAGCATTGTAAGTGGAATAGCTGAGAATACGGCCTTCCCTTTGGCATTATCACCAATAGAAGGTTGGTATTCGTGCTTCTCTACAGAGTCCATGACTTGAGAGAAGACATTCCACAATAGTGTAGCATCGACTCTCTGATCTTCTGAAGGAGAACCTTGTTGTTGTCGAGCACGAAAGACAAGTTCCTGAGCGACCAAAGGACTAAGACCGCTGAAAGAATCGACGATCCAAGAAATAGGCTCTTGATCTGTAGCTATATAAGAATCAATAAACGAAGTCTGTTGTACTTCAAGCGGGTTAAGCTTATGCTGCTCGGGTGGTTCTGTGTACGAGACACCTGGCATGACAATGCGATAGCTGCTGATCGCAGGGGTGATATGGTGGATACCATCAAGGATATTACCGTTTGAAGCATCTATAAGAATGATATTACTATGTCGACCCATCAATTCAATAATGAGCTTCTTTAATGATACATCGCCAAGTTCATCACGTTGTCGAATCGAAATGTGAATGATCCGCTCCATACCCACTTGTTCAATATTCTCGATCGTACCACTCTCACAATGTTTACGCATAAGCATGCAGAACATAGGGGCTTCCTGTGGATTAAGGAAAGTCTTATCTGTAAGTTGAACGCGTGGATAAGTCGGGTTGGCCGACAATAAGAGCTTAGAGTTTCCTTCTCTAGAACGCAGATTAAAAAGTATATCGTGTTGGTTGGGTTGATATATTTTATTAATACGGGCACCAATGTATCGTTGTAATTCTTGTACAATGGCCCTTGTTACGATGCCGTCTAATGCCATGATTTATATCTCCCGTCTACTATAGTTGAATATGATTGTAACAGTTTATCTTGATTCCTCCAAAATGTTGTTGAAAACTTATGAACGATCAAGTACCTAATCTCTATGATGCCATAGTTCAGAGGAAAACTTAAGAGCGGGTCTGTGATAATTTAACACCTGTCCGAATATCATTACGTTATAAGAGGTGGAAAAGCTATTGCACCACCTAAACTGTAGATAGATCGGGAGGGAACGATAGCATGGAATTAAAAAGTTGGCATCAGATGGATGTGGAGGAACTACAGCATGTTATGGGTGTTCAACCACAGACAGGCCTTACCAAAGAAGAAGTAGAACATAAGAGGGCGAAGAGTGGTTTGAACGAATTGAGTGAAGGCAAGCGGGTTTCTCCTGTTATTCTTTTATTGAACCAGTTCAAAGATTTCATGGTTGTTGTATTAATGGCAGCGACTTTATTGTCAGCCGTACTAGGTGAGTATCTGGATGCGATAACTATTCTCGCCATTATTATTCTAAACGGGGTACTTGGATTTATTCAAGAATTCCGAGCGGAACGCTCCCTAAGAGCGCTGAAGAAATTATCTGCTCCAAGTGCAAAGGTATTACGTGGTGGAAAGTTAGATGTTATATCAACAAGCTTACTTGTACCAGGAGATATCGTTCTGTTGGAAAGTGGTGATCGTGTTCCAGCGGATGTGCGTTGGATTGAGACGAATATCTGTAACGTGGAAGAATCTGCACTTACGGGTGAATCTTTACCGGTATCTAAACACTGTCAAGTGATCTGTGAAGATGACGTTCCACTGGGTGATCAGAAGAATATGGGATTCATGGGAACGATGGTGACTAGAGGCACGGCAAAAGGAATTGTCATCCGTACAGGAATGGATACGGAAATGGGGAAGATTGCCGATCTAATTCAAAGTACAGAGTCCCAAGAGACGCCATTACAACACAGATTAGAACAACTTGGCAAAATACTTATTATCGTTGCGTTAGCCCTAACCATTATGGTCGTTGTAGCAGGTATTCTACACGGACAGCCTCTCATGAGTATGTTGATGATCGGAGTCAGTCTAGCCGTTGCAGCTATACCAGAGGGGTTACCAGCTATCGTTACGGTTGCGCTCGCCCTAGGTGTACAACGTATGATCAAGCGCAGAGCCATTGTTCGTAAATTACCCTCTGTTGAGACACTTGGTTGTGCATCCGTTATCTGTTCAGACAAGACTGGGACATTAACTCAGAATAAAATGACGGTTACTGCTGTATGGGTGGAAGGACGGACGCTGGAAGTGACGGGGGATGGGTATGCACCACTTGGATTGATTCTAGAGAATCAGCATCCCGTTGATCTGAAACATGATCAAGGTTTGCGTCGCCTACTCCAGATCGGAGCTTTGTGTAATAATGCTGAGATTGTGGAGAGTGTACCAGATGAGCTACGTAGCAAGAAGAAGATGAAAGAGGAAGCTATGGCTTCTACTTGGGATCTAAAAGGCGATCCTACCGAGGGAGCGCTCGTGGCTCTTTCATCTAAGATGGGATTGTCACCTCACTCCTTAGGTGGTCTATATCAGAGAGAGCAAGAATTCCCATTCGATTCAGAACGTAAGCTCATGTCTGTTATCGTCAAGCATCAAGGAGGAAGGCTGCTGTATACAAAAGGTGCGCCTGACGTATTGCTTCATCAATGCACTTATATATTGTGGGGTGGTAAAGTTGTTCCGCTAACGGGCACGCTTCGGCAACATGTGTTGACTGCGAATGAAGCCATGGCTTCGGGTGCCTTACGTGTTCTTGGAACAGCCTATCGGGAATTGCGAGCACAGGAGAGAGTGGAAAGTGACCTGCAGGCAGAATCCCAACTTGTCTTTGTTGGACTTGCAGGTATGATTGATCCGCCACGACGTGAAGTTCGAGATGCTATAGCAACATGTCGTCGTGCGGGAATTAAGACCGTGATGATTACAGGAGATCATGGCACCACTGCAGAAGCCATTGCGCATCAACTGGGCATTCTGCCAAGAGGCGGACTCTCTCTTAGTGGACAGGAATTGACTAAACTCAGTGATGAACAGCTAGATACTCAGGTGGATCAGATCTATGTGTATTCCCGTGTATCTCCAGAGCATAAATTACGAATTGTGAAATCGTTGCAACGAAAAGGACATGTCGTTGCTATGACAGGTGATGGTGTGAATGATGCACCAGCGATCAAGGCGGCGGATATCGGTATATCGATGGGTATAACCGGCACGGATGTGACTAAAGAAGCTTCTTCCTTAATTCTCAGTGATGATAATTTCTCGACCATTGTGTCTGCTATTGAAGAAGGGCGTAATATTTATGAGAACATCCGTAAGTTCATCCGTTATTTATTAGCTTCAAATGTAGGCGAGATCCTTACCATGTTTTTTGCGATGATGCTGGCATTGCCTCTTCCGTTACTACCTATTCAGATTCTATGGGTCAATCTCGTAACGGATGGATTACCAGCAATGGCCTTAGGTGTAGATCAGCCAGAGAAAGATCTGATGGAGCATAAACCTCGTGGTGCGAAAGAAAATATATTTGCTCGTCGACTGGGTTGGAAAATAATAAGTCGAGGTGTGCTTATTGGTTTATGTACATTAGGCGCATTCTGGCTAACATACCGAATCTCGCCAGAGCAACCAGGGCAACTATTGAAGGCCCAGTCTGTCGCCTTTGCTACATTGGTTATGGCGCAATTATTCCATGTGTTTGACTGTCGTAGTTCACGTTCTGTGTTTCATCGTAATCCATTTCAGAATAAATACTTGATTCTAGCCGTATTATCATCTGTCCTTCTGATGTTAGGCGTGTTCTATATTGAGCCTCTTCAGCCGATATTCAAGACGGTACCTCTTGGATTACGTGAATGGGCACTTACACTTGTAGCAGCAGGTATCCCTACATTCTTGATGGGAGCGGGAAGTGTATGGGGAGGAAGAAAACAAAAACGTAATCATGCACAACGAATTATTGCAAAAAGTACAAACATTTAAGCACAAAGTGAATAGATTGATCCTGCGGGAATACGTTATGCTTAATTGCAATAATGTATTCCCTGTAGGAGGTTAAGGCTAATGGAATTCACAAAAATGCATGGACTAGGCAATGATTTTATTATTATATATGGAGAAAAAGAGTTACCTAATAATGCAAATGAGTTAGCTGTTCATTTATGCAATCGATATATGGGTATAGGAGCAGATGGGCTTGTCTTTATTGTCGAGTCCAAGATGGCAGATTTTCAAATGATCATTATTAACTCAGATGGTTCAATGGCAGAACAATGTGGAAATGCGATTCGCTGTGTTGCCAAGTATGTATTTGATCGCGGATATATAAGTGGAAATGAACTAACGATTGAAACGATTGGAGCCGGTGTGCAACAGGTTCGCCTGTTCATCCAAGATGGACGTGTTCATAAAGTAATGGTAGACATGGGAGAACCCATACTCGATGGAAACTCCATACCAACGACACTTTCTTTAGATCCAATCGTAGATTATCCGTTAACGATCATGGAAAGAGAGTTTCGAGTTAACGCAGTATCTATGGGTAATCCTCATTGTATAATTTATGTTGAAGATGCTGCATCTTTTGAAATAGAGAATTGGGGGCCACAAATTGAGGTTCATCCCATGTTTCCTCGAAAAGTAAATGTGGAATTTGTTACGGTGCTTAATCGCAACCATGTGGATATGCGCGTGTGGGAACGTGGCGTTGGACCCACGCTTGCGTGTGGAACGGGAGCTTGTGCCACGCTTGTATCGTCTGTTCTGAATGGAATGACAGACCGATCAGCGACGATTAGCCTTGCGGGTGGCGACTTATTCATTGAGTGGAATGAGGCGGATAACCATGTGTACATGACTGGGTGCGCCGCAGAAGTATATACCGGATGGATCTGTTTGTAGCGGACTAGAATGCACTCTTTTGTGAAACTATCATTTTTTCATAGGAAAATGCTTATCTTTCATAGTGATGTATGATACATTTATACGAAACAATGTTGATGATGGAGGGTAATCATGAAGCCAGATTTGCGAAAGGCATTAGAGAATAATGTGCTTATCGGGGATGGTGCGATGGGTACTTACCTATACCAGATGGGATTTCCTGTTGGAATATCTTATGAAGAACTTAACCTCACTTCACCTGATGTCATTGCGGATGTACATCGTCGTTATAGGGCAGCAGGAGCACAAGTGTTGGAATCGAACACCTTCTCTGCTAACTATGATAAGTTGTCCAAATATGGGTTGGAAGCCAAAGTTGAAGAGATTAACCGAGCAGGAGTTCGGATCGCTAGAGATGCAGCTGGATCTGAAGGTTATGTCGTAGGGGCTGTAGGTTCAATCCGCGGTGGCAAGCGCACGAATGTTTCTACGAAAGAACTAAAGAAATATTTCGAACAACAAATATCTATTCTTCTTGATGAGGGTGTAGATGGTATATTGCTAGAAACATTCTATGATGTAGAAGAAATACTTATTGCTCTTTCCAGAGTTCGTAAATTAAGTAATATTCCTGTCATTTGCCAGTTTGCTGTTGAGGATGTGGCGAGAACTTTAGATGGATATACGATGCCCGAAGCATTTCAGATTCTACAGCAAGAAGGCGCAGATATCATTGGGTTCAATTGTCGTACAGGGCCTAATGGCATTATGCGTGCGGTGGAGACCCTCAGTGGCCAATTAACGGTTCCAGTGTCCGTATTTCCTAATGCCGGTGTGGCAGATCTAGTAGACGGTGAGATTCGCTATACAGCAACGCCTGAATACTTCGGGGAAATGGCCGTGCGATTTGCAGATATGGGTGTTCGGATTGTAGGGGGATGTTGTGGGACAACACCGGAACATATTACAGCAATATCGCATGCTTTAAAAGGTTATGTTCCTAAACCGATTGATAAGAATGCTGTATATAAAATAGCTACACCCGTCGTAACATACGACTATATTGAGAGCGGATCTAATGATCAGGATGATGAACCAACAATCGTTGATCTTGTGAAGCAACGGCATACCGTTATCGTGGAACTTGATCCACCTCGTGATTTAGATATCAAGAAATTTATGCGTGGAGCCGAGGCGTTGAAAAAATCTGGTTGTGATGCTTTGACATTAGCTGATAACTCCCTCGCAGTTACACGTATGAGTAATATGGCGTTAGGGTATCTCGTTCAAGATCAGATTGGAATTCGTCCACTTATTCATATCGCTTGTCGCGATCGCAATTTGATTGGAACGCAATCTCATCTTATGGGCTTTGATGCACTAGGTATTGATCATGTCCTAGCAGTAACAGGGGATCCGGCGAAGTTCGGTGATTTACCTGGATCTAGTTCTGTATACGACCTTACCTCTTTCGAGATTATTCGTATGATTAAACAGCTGAATGAAGGCATCGCGTTCTCTGGGAAACCATTGAAACAAAAGGCCAAGTTCATGGTTGGAGCAGCATTTAACCCGAACGTCAAACATTTGGATAAAGCCGTGCAACGATTGGAAAAGAAGATTGCCGCAGGTGCAGATTATATCATGACTCAACCTGTCTATGATCCGAAATTAATCATTGCGATTAAAGAAGCCACTGCACATTTAGATACACCAATCTTTCTAGGTATTATGCCGCTTGCAAGTGGTAGAAATGCTCAATATCTTCATAATGAAGTTCCAGGTATTCTGCTATCTGAAGAGGTTCTTGCGCGTATGGCTGGATTAGAAGGTGAAGAAGGAAGAGCGATGGGTGTTTCTATTGCGAAAGAGTTGATTGATGAAGCCATGAAACATTTTAATGGAATCTACATTATGACACCATTTTTATTTTATGAGATGAGTGTTCAATTGACAGAGTATGTATGGAAGAAGTCTGGACGTGAGCTCTCCCCCTTGTTTCGTTCATAGTTATCAATTACAATAGGTAGATGGATGTGGTGCCGATGTCATACAGTATGACCGGATTCGGTCAATCGAGTCTGCAATTTGCAGGTTATAAGGTAGGAATTGAGATCAAATCGGTGAATCATCGTTACTGTGAAGTTGTACTTCGGCTGCCTCGGGAATGGACATGTTTCGAGGATGTTCTGAAAAGAACAGCGCAGCAGTACGTGAAGCGCGGAAGGATTGATATTCATATTCATAAAGAGGCGGAAATGGACAATGCAACAAGTGTTGCATTGAATCATTCCGCCGTTAAAGCGTATTTGCAAGCTGTTGAAGTGCTACATACCCAATATGGTCTGGAAGGTACATTGACAGTGAAGGATATACTTGCTTTGCCTAATAGTATTATTCCTGCAGAGCAGCTCCCCATCACGGATGACGTGGATATCGAGAAATGGGGCGAAGTTCTTCTGGAAGGACTTCATCTTTCCCTTGAAAGTCTGATGGTGATGCGTCGTAAGGAAGGGATACATTTAGCACAAGATATTGCACAGCGATTACAGCGATTGCAAGAATTGCATGATGAGATGGTAACCTTTGCTCCACATGTAGTGGAGGAACATCGCGCTAAACTTCGACAAAGACTATCTGAATTAGAGGATGCACCATTCACTCTTGATGAACACAAGCTTGGAATGGAGATTGCACTATATGCAGATCGATCTAATATTGATGAAGAGTTAATTCGACTTCAGAGTCATTTCGTGCAAAGTCAGGAATTACTTCTTGCCGAAGAAGCAGTGGGACGGAAATTAGACTTTCTGATTCAAGAGATGAACAGGGAAGTCAATACCATTGGTTCCAAAGCGAATCATCTTTCTATAGTGACCCGTGTTGTAGAAATGAAGGCGGAACTGGAGAAGATGAGGGAACAAACTGCAAATATTGAATAAGTAAGTGTGCATTTATGGACAGCATTGTGTCAAATGTATAGGGGGAAGAACTCAGATATGGCAATCGCAATTAAACTCATTAACATTGGCTTCGGGAATATCGTTTCAGCGAATCGTATTATTTCCATCGTTAGCCCAGAATCTGCACCGATCAAACGTATCATTCAAGAAGCTAGAGACCGGCATATGCTCATTGATGCAACTTACGGTCGACGTACAAGAGCGGTCATTATTACAGACAGCGATCATGTTATTTTGTCAGCAGTACAACCAGAGACAGTAGCTCATCGCTTATCTAGTAAAGATGATGACAATGACGAATAAGATGGAGAACAGAATGGTTAAAGGATTGTTAATTGTCTTATCAGGTCCTTCGGGAGTTGGTAAAGGAACGGTGTGCAATGCATTACGGGATAAAATGGATAATATAACATACTCAGTATCCGCAACAACACGTCTTCCTCGCTTGGGTGAAGAGAATGAAGTCAATTATTTCTTCAAGACGCGTGAACAATTCGAGAATATGATAGAGAATGATCAATTGCTCGAATATGCTGAATATGTTGGTAACTATTATGGAACACCTCGTGATTTTGTGGAAAAGACGCTTCAGAGCGGTAAAGATATCATTCTTGAAATTGAAGTGCAAGGTGCGCTGAAAGTGAAAGAAAAGTTCCCAGAAGGTGTCTTCATATTCTTACTTCCACCATCATTAGATGTACTGGAAGATCGGATTAAAGGACGTGGAACAGAAAGCCAGGTTACAATCAATAACAGACTTGCCGTTGCGCTTGATGAGATTAATCTGTTGGAGCATTATGACTACGCTGTAGTGAATGATCAGATTGATCAAGCATGCAAACGAATAGAATCTATTGTAATAGCCGAACATTGTAAGGTTAGAAGTAGTGATAGCTAAATCTGCTACCATAGAACTTCAATAAAAAAGAAGAGGTGTCCTATCATGTTATATCCTTCCATCGATGCGATGATGAACAAAGTTGATAGTAAGTATTCGTTAGTGGTAGCTTCTTCCCGTCGTGCTAGACAATTACGTGAAGGCGGAAAGACGATGTTGAGCGCGCCGAAATCACATAAGAATGTAGGGGTAGCTCTTGAAGAGATCTACGCAGATATGATCGTGATTGTACCTGGTACAGAAGAAGAAAACAACAAATAATTGTAATAATACATTAGAATAACAAGTTGTTGTAAAGTTGCACATAAAGGTTCATTACTCAACAACCGTAAGGTTGTTGTTTTTTTTTTGTATTCCAGATGAAAGGCGGGAGTGCACATGTTGCATGGTAAAAAAATAGTGTTGGGTGTTACAGGAGGAATTGCTGCATATAAAGCGGCAACGCTAGTTAGTCAGCTTGTACAAAAAGGTGCGGATGTACATGTGATCATGACAACTTCAGCGCAACAATTCATAACGGAGTTAACCTTACAAACACTGTCCAAGAATCTGGTATATAGTGATACTTTCGATGAGCGAGAGCCTTCTGTAGTGTCACATATTCATCTAGCAGATGTAGCCGATTTAGTTATCATTGCACCTGCAACAGCAAATATCATTGCCAAAATGGCTCATGGATTTGCAGATGATATGTTATCCACAACATTATTAGCAACGACAGCACCCGTTATGGTAGCACCGGCGATGAATGTACATATGTATCAACATCCAGCTGTTATTGAGAATATGAGGATTCTTCGAACGCGCGGGGTGTCTTTTATCGAACCAGGAGAGGGATTATTAGCTTGTGGATATGTTGGTAAAGGGCGAATGGAGGAACCAGAGAATATCATTACTATGATTGAGGCGTTCTTCTCGGGCTCAACAACTCAACAATCGCGGCTTCTAGAAGGTAAAAAGGTTGTAGTAACTGCAGGCGGGACAATAGAGAGAATTGACCCTGTTCGCTATATTACAAATGATTCATCAGGTAAAATGGGTGTGGCTATTGCCAAGGCAGCTCATGAGATGGGAGCGGAAGTTACGCTTGTAGCAGGACATATAGATGTAGCACCACCTATCGGTATTCATGTTATTCCTGTCCAATCTGCTCAGCACATGTATGATGCTGTCATGACGGTATGGGAGGACTGTGATGTCTTGATTAAAGCGGCTGCTGTAGCGGATTATCGCCCCCGAGATGTAGCGGAACGCAAAATGAAGAAGTCGGGAGATAGGTTGAGCTTGGAATTAGTGAAGAGTATAGATATATTGGAACAGCTAGGCACCTTGAAAAAACAACAATTTCTTATCGGTTTCGCAGCTGAGACGAATGACATAGAGAAATATGCCCGTGAGAAATTGGCTCGCAAAAACTGTGATTTGATGGTTGCTAATGACGTGACGATAGAAGGTGCAGGATTTCGTTCGGACACGAATATTGTACAGATTTACGACGCTCATGGATTGGTAGAACAATTGCCAACACTCTCCAAAGAGGAAGTTGCCCAACGTTTGCTCACGATAACGGCTACACGTATAGGTAGAGTACAGTCTTGATGGAAATAGCGAAGGTCATTGTCGATGTATCGGTCAAGGCAACGGATCGACCATTTGATTATTTGATTCCTGAATCGATGCAAGATTGGGTGGAAGTGGGGAGCCGAGTAGGGGTACCTTTTGGACATCGTACAGTTCAAGGATTCGTCGTATCCATTCACCCACAGGTGGAGATAGAATCTTTTAAAATGAAGCCTATACAAGAAGTGCTTGATCTGATTCCTCCCCTCTCAGAAGAATTGGTAGAGTTGGCCCAGTGGATGAGTCAGCAATACGCCTGTCGCCTCATTACAGCGCTTCAGGTGATGATTCCGACGGCGCTAAAAGGAAAAGCGGAACGATATATATCTGTGGCTAACCAAGATATTGATCCAATCGTGGAAAGTGATTCTGGTCTTGCATTATTTGAAGAACAATCATTTCGTGGTCGAGATGAAGATGAGATTCTTATATATGTTAAACGCAAAGCTGAAGTGACGATGCAACAACTAAGGAATGCTTTTCCTGATGCGAGTGTTGCGATCAAATCTTTACTTCGCAGAGGTATGCTGCAAGAGAATCAATATATTAAAGATAAGTTACAGAAGAAAACGATTAAAGCTGTTGATTTAGTATTCAGTGTTGACGAGACGCAAGATATTATGAATCAATTCTCAACGAAGGCGCTTCGGCAAAAAGAAGTGCTTCAATTCATTCTGGATTCGAAGGATCTTCTTCCATTATCTATGAAAACAATCATTTCTGCTCTACAAGTGACTTCGAGTACAGTGAAGACTCTTGCGGATAAAGGATATGTCAGAATGTTGGATATAGAGGTATCACGTGACCCTTATGCAGGTCGTCAATTTAAATCAACTACACCACTTATATTTACGGAAGAGCAACAACATGCTTATGACCGTATTATTCAACCGTTAGATGATCAGATACATGATGTATTCTTATTACATGGTGTGACAGGTAGTGGGAAGACGGAAATTTACTTACAAAGTATACAGCGTTGTCTGGAACAAGATAGACAAGCTATCGTACTTGTGCCTGAGATCTCCTTGACACCTCAAATGGTTGAACGTTTCAAGGGGAGATTCGGAAATCTAGTAGCTGTCATGCACAGCCGGTTGTCTGCAGGAGAACGGTATGATGAATGGCGCAAAATACGTGAAGGGAAAGCTACTGTCGTGGTAGGCGCCCGATCCGCGGTATTTGCTCCGTTTACAAATCTAGGATTAATTATTGTGGATGAGGAGCATGAGACATCTTACAAGCAAGAAGAAAATCCGAAATACCATGCAAGAAATGTTGCTGTTCATCGTGCTAAGCAGCTTGGTGCTGTAGTTGTTCTAGGTTCAGCGACACCATCGCTAGAGACATATCATGCAGCTAAATCGAAATCGAATCCGAATTTCTCACCATGGCTACTTGAGATGCCTACGAGAGCATTAGGAAATAAACTACCTGAGGTTCAGATCGTAGATATGCGAGAGGAATTACGAGTTGGGAATCGATCCATGTTCAGTCGTGGCCTACATGAGGCGATTATCAAACGATTAGAAAATAAAGAACAGATGGTGCTGTTGTTGAATAGAAGAGGTTATTCTACATTCGTCATGTGCCGTGGTTGCGGTTATGTTGCGGGGTGTTCAGAATGTGATATTTCATTAACATACCATCAGAAGTCGAATCATTTACGGTGCCATTACTGTGGTCATGCGGAGCCCGCACCACAGGTATGCCCCGACTGTGGAAGCGAACATATACGTTTCTTTGGTACGGGTACACAGCGTGTTGAGGAGGAACTAGCCAAGTTATTCCCAGGCATTCGTGTCATTCGAATGGATGTTGATACGACAACAGAAAAGGGTTCACATGAGAAGTTGTTGAAACAATTTGGAGATCGTAAAGCGGATGTCCTACTTGGAACTCAAATGGTTGCGAAGGGGTTGGACTTCCCAGATGTCACCTTAGTGGGTGTCATTACAGCGGATTCAGCGCTTAACCTTCCAGATTTCCGTGCGGCAGAGAAGACATTTCAACTGTTAACTCAAGTTGCCGGACGTGCAGGTCGTCATCATTTGCCTGGTGAAGTATTTATCCAGTCTTATACACCTGAGCATTATTCCATCGTGCATGCTAGCAGTCATAATTACACCTCATTTGTAAGAGATGAATTTCGTCACCGTCAAGCGCTACATTATCCGCCCTATTGTCGGTTAATTCTTGTTACTATGTCGCACGAACAACTTCCGTTATTGTTGAGAATGGCGGAGAATATGGCTATGACAATGCAAGGAAAGGCTAGACAACGCGGTTGGTTCGGCAATCTTGATCGATTAACCCCGGACGCATTAGATATTCTTGGGCCTGTAGCCTCACCGATCCCTAGGATTAAGAATAGATACAGATTCCAATGTATGATAAAATGGCGTGGGAACATTGATGCGATTGGACTCGTTCTGGATGCTGCTCAGCAGATAGAAGATTCTGTTCATGATAAAAATCTTCAAATTAGTATCGACATTGATCCCCAAATGTTAATGTAAGGTACTCATGATATGACAATAACGTACAATAATATATAACAACGGTTAAGGAAGGTGTTCAATTCATGTCTATTCGAATTATTGTGTTAGAACCTGATGAAGTGCTTCATCAAATAGCTAAAGAAGTTAAGAGCATTACACCAAATGTGAAGAAATTGCTGAATGATATGGCAGATACGATGTATGATGCTGAGGGCGTAGGTCTAGCTGCACCCCAAGTCGGTATTTTGAAAAGATTAATAGTGATTGATGTTGGGGATGAGAATGAATTAATCCAAATGATTAATCCTGAATTAGTATCCTCTGAAGGAGAACAGTTCGGTCCTGAAGGTTGCCTTAGTATTCCAGGGGTGAACGGTGATGTTCGTCGTGCCGAGACGGTGACAGTCAAGGGGCTAAATCCAGAGGGAGAAGAAATCATGATCACAGGAAGTGGGCTATTAGCCCGTGCGTTCTTGCATGAAATCGATCATCTTAATGGTGTAATCTTCACGGATATCGCCGAGAGTGTATACGAGGTTACTGCCGAACGACTAGGGAAGGAATGATCAACACATGAATATCATATTTATGGGGACTCCGAATTTCGCCGTTCCTAGTCTGCGCATGTTGCTGGAAGAAGGACATCATGTTGTGGCCGTCGTGACACAACCCGATCGTCCACAAGGTCGCAAGCGGATTCTAACTCCAACGCCAGTGAAGGAAGTTGCTCTGGAATACGGAATTCCCGTGTTACAACCTGTACGTATGCGCAATACAGAAGCTGTGGATGAACTGGCAACTTATCAACCAGATTTGATCGTGACAGCAGCATATGGACAAATTCTTCCCATAGCTGTATTAGACCTACCATCTCGTGGATGTGTGAATATCCATGGTTCCTTGCTGCCTAAGTATAGAGGAGGGGCTCCTATTCAGCGTTCTATTATGAATGGTGAAGCTGTTACAGGCGTGACATTGATGTATATGGCTGAGGGTCTAGACACAGGAGATATGATTGCCCAGGTAGAGGTCACTATTGAGGAAGAAGACACTTCGGGAACGATATTCGAGAAATTGAGTCTCGTGGGTGCTTCCTTGCTTAAGGATCAGTTGCCTAATCTTCTTACAGGGGAAGTGAAGAGAATACCTCAGAACGATCTTGAAGCTACCTACTCTCCTAATCTTAAACGTGAGGACGAACAAATAGACTGGAATCGTAGTTCACGCGATATTTATAATCAGGTAAGAGGCCTGGTTCCCTTTTCGGGGGCTTTCTGCATATGGGAAGGTGAGGTGTTCAAAGTATGGGCAACCTCAATGAATGTTGAATCCTCATCCACTGAATCCGTAGATGCAGGTACAGTTCTGAATCTTAATGAACAAGGCATTGAAGTGAAGACGGGGGACGGATCGATCTGGCTTACTAGCATTCAGCCAAGTGGCAAAAAAGTGTTAGAGGCAAAAGCATTTATCCGTGGGACCAGTATGGTTCAAGGAACGGTGTTGTTATGAGTAAAGATCGTAGACCGGCTAAAGGTCATCAATGGACCGCACGAGAACTAGCTATGGATGTATTAACAAAGGTTGAAGAAGAAGGGGCTTATAGTAATTTGCAATTAAATGCAGGATTACAACGAGCCTCATTCATCAAAGAGGATGCTGCTCTTGCTACAGAGTTAGTATATGGTACAATTGCGCGTCTGAACACGCTGGACTACTTCTTGAGACGTTATGTAACTAAAGGGATGGACAAGCTGCAGCCCTGGGTCCGTAATTTATTGCGAATCAGTCTATATCAATTCATGTATTTAGATCGTATACCACCACATGCTGTAGTCAATGAGGCTGTCAATATTGCCAAGAATAGAGGACACCAAGGTATTTCTGGTATGGTCAATGGTGTGTTGCGAAGCATATTGCGTAGTATAGATGAGTTGGTACTACCTGAGGACCTTGAGCCAGCTATGAGAATATCATTACAACACTCGCATCCCAAATGGCTAGTTAAACGTTGGATAGCGCAGTATGGGGAACAGATAGCTGAGAATATATGTGCTGCGAATAATGAACCACCATCCATTAGTGTGCGTGTAAATACAATGATGATTAGTCGCGAACAATTGCTTCTGGATATGGGGAAGCAAGGTGTCGTAGCCATTCCTTCCCCATTAACCGCGGAAGGAATTCTTGTCACGAGCGGTGGGAATATGGCTTTGACAGCGTGGTATCGCGAAGGAATATTATCCGTGCAAGATGAAAGTTCCATGTTAGTCGCAGATGCTGTTGGTCCTAAGCCAGGCATGAGGGTATTGGATTGCTGTGCTGCTCCCGGAGGTAAGACAGCTCATATGGCAGAATTAATGAAGGATGAAGGCACCATTGTTGCTAATGATCTATATCCGCATAAAGAAGTGTTAATCCGCCAACAAGCCGATCGATTAGGATTAACGTCGATTAAGACGACAATCGGGGACGCATTGGAATTGCAAGACAAATACCAAGAAGGATCGTTTGATCGTATTCTTGTGGATGCTCCTTGTTCGGGGCTTGGTGTTATTCGTCGGAAGCCTGATCTGAAATGGGTCAAGACAAAAGAGGATATTGAGAAGATTGCCATTGTGCAGTGTGAGTTGTTAGAGCGTATTTCTCCGTTGTTGCGAGTGGGTGGTATTCTAGTATATAGCACCTGTACGATAGACCGTATAGAGAATGAAGAAATGGTGCAACAATTCTTAGCTAAGCATCCGCAATTCGAAATGGCGACAGATGATCCAGTATCTTGGAAAAATCTGAATAGCAATACGTTATCTCGTGGCGTAGGATTACAGATATTACCTCAGGATTTCAAAAGTGATGGATTTTTTATTGCAAGAATTCAAAGAATCTCCTAAAATGGGGAGATCAATATCAACAGTTGTGTATCCTCTTAACCCGCTGGGCATAAGCTATAGCGGGTTTTCTCTTTTAATATCACTTTTATTTGTGTTAAAATAGGAAGAATGAGAGATGATATGCATATGAATAAAATAAGCGGGTGGGAAAACATGAAACCATTTATATATGATTATAGTCTAGAAGAGCTACAAGAATGGGCTAAAGAGAACGGCGAATCTACTTTTCGAGGCGGTCAGATTTTTGACTGGGTATACGTAAAAAGAGTCAACTCTTTTCAAGACATGAATAATTTGTCCAAGGAATTACGCCAAAAGCTAGAGGATCAATTTCAATTTGTAACACTGAGCGAAATCACGAAATTTGAATCCAAGGATGGGACTGTTAAATTTTTGTTTGGTCTACACGATGATCATGCGATTGAGACCGTTATTATGAAACATAATTATGGAAACAGCGTCTGTGTGACAACGCAAGTGGGTTGCCGAGTTGGATGTACATTCTGTGCATCTACATTAGGTGGTTTAAAGAGAGACTTAACGGCTGGCGAAATTGTTGCACAAGTCGTCCAAGCTCAAAAGATATTGGATGAAAAAAATGAACGTGTTAGTAGTATCGTCATTATGGGCACAGGAGAACCTTTTGAAAACTATGATGCATCGATGAAGTTTCTAAGAATAATGATTCATGAGAAAGGTTTGAATATTGGTCAGCGGCACATTACGGTATCTACCAGTGGGATTGTTCCTAATATTTATAAATTCGCTGATGAGAATACCCAAATTAACCTTGCGATTTCTATTCATGCACCTAACGATGCTTTAAGATCGAAGTTAATGCCTGTGAATCGACGTTTTCCTTTTGCAGATGTGATGGAGTCCTTGCGATATTATCTAGCCAAGACAGGTCGCAGAATTTCATTTGAATATGCGTTAATCGGTGGCGTTAATGATCAGCCGGAGCATGCTCAAGAGCTAGCGGATGTAATCAAGGATATGCTATGCCATGTCAATCTCATTCCAGTCAACCATGTGCCAGAGCGTAAATATGTACGTACATCACGCAGTGATATTTTCCAATTTCAAAGAATACTTGCAGATAACGGAGTGAATGTGACCATTCGCCGTGAACAAGGCCATGATATTGCGGCCGCCTGTGGACAGCTACGGGCTAAGCATATGGAGTTGAGGTGAGGTAATTGTGATCAAGTATGTACATGTTAGTCATATTGGTAACGTTCGGTCTATAAATGAAGATGCCGTGAATGTGAGTGTAACTAGTTCTGGATACACCCTTGGAATTCTTGCAGACGGTATGGGTGGTCATATGGCTGGAGAAAAGGCAAGCCAGCTTGCTGTGGATACTGTATTAGCAGATTTATCGTCTCTTGAGAAAGGGATGTCTTCTAATGCTCTTCATGCGGCTCTTAGTGATGCCATTCTTCATGCGAACCACGTTGTACATCAAGAAGCTTCTAACAATCCACAGTGCCATAATATGGGGACAACGATTGTCGTCATATTACTAGACGGTGCTTCAGGCTGGATTGGACATATAGGGGACAGTCGTGCCTATAAAGTGACAGAGGGCAAGGCTGTACAGTTGACAGATGATCATACGCTTGTGAATGAATTGTATAAGAATGGACAGCTAACAGAATCAGAATTAGAGACGCATCCAAGACGGAATGTTCTTACGAAAGCATTGGGCACGGACACCGAAGTCACAGCAGAATTCGATCACGTAACACTTGCCGAACAGGAAGTACTCCTTCTATGCAGTGATGGTCTTAGCAATATGGTGAACAATAAATATTTGGGTCAAATTGCTGGGCTACAGGAAATACCACTAGAAGAACGAGCAGAACGGTTATTGCAATTAGCGCTTCTTGCAGGTGGCGATGATAATATTACAATGGCCCTGTTTGAACTTCAAGATGAAGCCGTAGTGGAACGCATAAAGGAGAGGGAGTCATGATTGGGCACGAGTTAGGCGGTCGGTATGAGATTATTGAGCGAATCGGCGCAGGTGGTATGGCGCTCGTATACAAAGCTCACGATATTTTGTTAGGCCGTAACGTTGCCATTAAAGTGCTGCGCCAGCAGTTCGTGGATGATGATGAATTTATTCGCCGCTTTCGCAGAGAGGCACAATCGGCCGCTTCTTTGTCGCATGCGAACGTAGTTAATATTTATGATGTAGGACAAGAAGATGAAATACATTATATTGTAATGGAATATATAGAAGGACACAACTTGAATGAAATCATCAAGGAGCGTGCTCCATTACAGGTTGAAGAGTCAGTGCGTATTGCATCGCAAATTTGTGATGCACTTGATCATGCCCATCAGAACCAAATCATACATCGAGATATCAAGCCTCATAATATATTGATTGGTCGTAATGGTCGTGTGAAAGTAACGGACTTCGGTATTGCCCGTGCAGTCACATCAACAACGATTACACAAACGGGGTCAGTTCTTGGCTCGGTTCATTATTTCTCTCCTGAACATGCTAAGGGTGTTATAACGGGTGAGAAGTCGGATATATATTCACTTGGTATCGTATTATATCAAATGTTGACAGGTACTTTACCATTCTTAGGAGAAAGTCCAATTAGTGTAGCATTGAAACATTTACAAGAAGAGTTCGATGATCCTAAAAGTGTCAATCCACTTATTCCACAAAGTGTAGAGAATATCATTATGAAATCCATGCGTAAAAATCCCAGTGAACGCTATCATTCTGCTAAAGAAATGCTCAAGGATCTAGACACTTGTTTGCAACCTGAGCGTCGTAATGAACCTAAAATTATGTTTGCAGATGCTGATATAGATCAAACAAGGGCAATGCCTGCGATTAAACATATGAATAAAGAAGCCTCAACCATCAGAGCAAATAAATTATTTGACGAAGGTGAGGATGAGTTGACAGAGGTACAGCATAATAAGAAATGGGTTAAACCAACATTATTAATCAGTGTGATACTATTGATACTCATTGGTATGGTCGGAGTCATCTGGTATGTGAATCATAAATTTGTAGTTCCAGAAGTAACGATTCCTAATGTAATCAATGTCCAAGAAATCAAAGCAGTAGCTGATCTAACCGCACTCGGTATTGAGATTGAGGACCCTATCATTCGGACGTATAAAGAGGGCTTTGAAGAGGGTGTTGTATATGATCAGAGTAAGAAAGAAGGTACAATAGTTAAAAAGGGCGCAATGATCAGGTTGTTTGTTAGCACGGCTAAACCACTTGCTACTATGCCTTATGTTAAGGGTAAGACTTTTGATGAAGCTTCCAAAGAGCTTATTGCTATCAAGGTGAAAGAAAAGAGTATAAAAAAAGAGCTCAAGTATAATGACGAACCCGAAGGCACGATCATCGGACAAATACCGGAAGCTGATTCTCAATTTGATCCTGAAGATGTTGAAGTTGTTCTGACCGTTAGTCAAGGGCAAGAAACAATCGAAATGCCGGATCTCATCAATATGACTCGTAGTAAAGCTGAAAGTGAATTGAAAAAGCTTGGTTTAGTATTATTAGCTGTTGAAGAAGAACCAAGTTACAAGATAGAAGTAGGGAAAGTAGCGAGACAGTGGCCATACGATGCTAAAACGTCTGTAACCGTCGGGGAAGAAATTAAAATATTCGTAAGTACTGGTTACCCTCCGGAAGCTTTGAAGTATACGTTCAATCTACCTGTAGCGCCGGCTGTTGAGGGTCAGAACAGTAAGATTCGAATTGAATACTCTGATGCTCGTAATGATGATGGTGAGAAGAAGGATTGGGGCACAAAGACCATAACAACGACACAAGTATTCCCAGTTGAACTCGTTCTTGCACCTAACAAGGATGCGGTAGTATATCTGTCTCGAGATGGAGAGTATTTCGATACGTATCCAATCTCTTATACGGATGCGAAGAATGGTTTGGTTCAAGAAGTAGAGATTCCTCATAATGATCTGTTTCCTCCTGTTAGTGAAGGAAATACTGAGTCCGATCCTGACCCCGATAATGAAGATTAACATTTATGTTATATCTCATGATCTGAGTCCTTGTGAAAGTGAGGTCAATGTAACATGCCAGATGGTGTAATCATTAAAGCGTTAAGTGGTTATTATTACGTTAAGCCTATTGCCAATGGCAGAGCGGTAACGACAGAAGGACAACGTGCGATCCAATGTAGAGCGCGTGGTGTATTTAGAGAACGCGGCATTACTCCTTTGGTAGGAGACCATGTCGTATATTCTTTATCTGATCATGATGAGGGTACCGTGACTGAAGTTAAGCCACGGCACTCCCAGTTAATTCGACCACCAGTTGCTAATGTAGAATTTGCTGTTCTCGTATTTTCTTTACGTGAGCCAGATTTGAATTTGCCATTACTAGATAAGTTTCTTGTGCACATTGAACACTCGGGACTGAAGGCTATCATTTGTCTAACGAAGCAGGACTTGTTAGCGGGTGAGGCATTGGATAAGAAAGACCCTATTCATTTCGTACAGCAGCTTTATGAACAAATAGGGTACGAGGTGATTCTAACCAGTTCTCGTACGGGTATGGGACAAGATCAATTACGTGAACGTCTTGCGGGAAATATCAGTGTGTTTTCAGGGCAGTCAGGTGTGGGTAAGTCATCCTTACTTAATGCTCTGATGCCTAGTCTAGATTTGGAAACGAATGAGATAAGTATGAAGTTAGGTCGAGGTAAACACACCACTCGCCATGTTGAACTCATCGAATTGGATAACGGAGCATTCGTTGCAGATACGCCTGGATTTAGCCAATTGGATTTCCTTGAGATGGAAGTCGGAGATTTATCATCATGCTTTATTGAGTTTAAACCGTATTCAGATCATTGTAAATTTCGAGGATGTAGCCATCTACACGAACCGGGATGTAAGGTGATTGATGCTGTTAATGAAGGTGACATCTCACGAATTCGTTATGATAATTATGCGAATTTCTATGGAGAAATGAAGGATAAAAAACGGAGGTACTAATATATATGATCAAAATAGCCCCATCGATATTGTCAGCTGATTTTGCCAAATTAGGAATGGAAGTAGCCGAAGCAGAAGCAGGAGGAGCAGACTGGATCCATGTAGATGTTATGGACGGTCATTTTGTTCCGAATATTACGCTTGGTGCTCCTATTGTGAATGCTATTCAGTATCATACGAAGTTACCTCTTGATGTGCATCTTATGATCGAGAACCCGGAATTGTATGTGGCCGATTTCGCAAAAGCTGGTGCGAAGATAATTACGGTTCATGCAGAAGCTTGTACTCATTTACACCGTGTAGTGCATATGATTAAAGAGCTTGGCGTACAAGTTGGGGTTGCGATCAATCCTGGCACACCTGCGTCGGTCTTAGAGGAAGTATTGCCCGATCTGGATATGGTATTAGTGATGACTGTGAATCCGGGCTTTGGCGGGCAGACGTTCATCACGCGTACACTGCATAAAATACGCACAATACGTCAAATGTTAGATGAGGCCTCCTTGTTCGATGTGCATATTGAAGTAGATGGGGGAGTTACAGCGCAGACGGCACCACTTGTTGTTAAAGCAGGCGCAGATGTGCTAGTTGCAGGCAGTGCTGTGTTTGGACAAGCGGATAGAGCGTTAGCTATTTCACAGATTAGAAGTAGTGTGGAAGGTTAGTAGAAGTAGGGCTTTCTAAGTCATCCAATTTCTTGATATTCAAATTATGATTCCCCGAACAACACCTATAAGTCATAGGCCGTGTTGTCTTCGCATAAATATGGTTACATGAGCAGAATTTTCATGTAGCCTTTTTTTGTTGCCAGTCATAGTGAAGGCTCACTGGATGCATATGGAGAGGCATGAGAATGATGGGGAGGATGAGACATGAAATTTTACACATTCAAGCTACCAAGGTTCTTGGGGGGATTTGTCAAAGCCATTCTGAACACATTTAATAAAAATTGACACTAACTCTACCCTATTGTGTAACCTTTGCACAAAACTCTGACCGCAGCGTAGCGGACTCGGTCAGAGACACCAAAAAAGCACCTACTCAAAAGAAGGTGCTTTTTGCTTATATGCTATTGTTGGCATTATGCGCGAGCAATTTTACCTGATTTCAATGCACGTGTGCTAACATAAACACGTTTTACCTTACCATCCACCAAAATACGGACTTTCTGTACGTTAACGCCCCAAGTCCGACGGTTGCGGTTGTTGGCGTGAGATACATGGTTACCAGTGCCTGGTTTTTTACCTGTAATATAACATTTGCGAGACATAGATTACACCTCCTTGTTCCAATACACTTACCTAAACAATACTTATATATAGTATCACAGCAAAAAATGCTTAGTCAACCATCGTAAAAACATTTATTTCTTTTCATACTTATAGTACAATGTTGTATAACCTATATTATTATAGTATGGGACTAATATAAGTTGAATTATAGTGCAGTTTTCTTATTGATAACACATAGCCTAGGGGTGAACATCTAAAATTATATTTGCAATTTCATGAATGGTAAAGAAAGCGCGAACTTTGATAGTAAATGTAGTATTATGAATTATAAATAATTGAAGCTAGTTCTTGGTGTATCAAGCTAGGAAGGGGATTTCACACTTGAGTAAGCGTTCTTTGAATGGAACTGATTTTACCGCGATGGTTATACTCGGAGCGGAACAACTACAACAACATGCAGAACATGTGAATTCTCTAAATGTATTTCCTGTACCTGATGGAGATACGGGAACAAACATGAATCTAACCATGACCGCAGGTGTTACTGAACTAAAAAGGAATAATTCTGCATCGATAGGACATAATGCCAGTGTATTATCCAAAGGACTTCTTATGGGAGCACGGGGAAATTCCGGTGTAATTCTGTCACAATTATTCCGTGGATTTGGTCGTTATGTAGCTAATTCAGAAGAATTGAATACACAACAGTTCGCGGCCGCATTGCAGGTTGGCGTTGATACGGCTTACAAGGCCGTTGTTAAGCCTGTTGAGGGCACGATACTCACAGTAGCTAAGGAAGCTGCCAAGCATGCGCTATATATATCTAGACGCAGTAATGACATCGTTGAATTGATGGAGCAAGTGCTTATGAAAGCTAAGGAAGCTTTGGCACATACGCCAGAGTTGTTGCCTGTGCTTAAGCAAGTAGGTGTGGTGGATTCTGGTGGACAAGGACTTGTGTACATTTACGAGGGCTTTCTGCAGCATTTGAAAGGTGGCGCTGGTTCAATAGTTAACCTATCACCAGTTCAACCTATGACAGCTATTCCAAGTGTACCATTGAGTGCTCAATCACGTTTGGAGACGGAGGATATCGAATTTCTATACGATATGGAATTCTTTATTAATCGTCAACTTGGTGGGGAGCAAGTGATTGTATTTGATGAAGATCATTTTCGTAAGGCACTTGGAGTCAATGGCGATTCCATTATTGTCATCGCAGACGATGAGATTATCAAAGTTCATGTGCATTCTAAATCGCCAGGCGAAGTTCTGAATTATGCTTTACAATATGGCGAAATCACACAAATTCATATTTTGAATATGCGAGAGCAACATCGTGATCTGCTGTCAAATGGCCTCGATGGTTCACCGATGCCAGAATTATTTGCAGATATTCCCGTCCAGACAGAAGCTTTGACACCGAATCCAGCAGAACCACCCGCCGATGAAATGGCACCATATGGTTTCATAGCGGTTTCCTCTGGACAAGGTATCACGGATATTTTCACAAGCTTGGGTGTAGATGCTATTCTCTTTGGTGGGCAAACGATGAATCCAAGCACGGAGGATTTCGTCAATGCGATCTCGTCTATTTCAGCAGAACATATCTATTTACTTCCTAACAATTCAAATATCATCCTAGCTGCACAGCAAGCAAAGGAACTATTGGAGGGAGAACGTAACGTTACGGTAATCCCAAGTAAAAGTATTCCGCAAGGTATGGCTGCTGCATTTGCCTTTTCTGAGGAAGAATCGCATGAGAACAATGCCGAAAATATGCTGGCTGCTATAGCGCATGTGAAGTCTGGCCAGATTACTCATGCTATTAGAGATACTGTCATTGATGAGCTTGAGATTAAGGCTGGACAATATATTGGTATTCATAATTCTAATATCGTAGCGGCTAATGAAGATATGCTGGGTGCATGTCAAAATTTGCTATCACAGATGTTGGTGAACCATGATGAGATTGTAACGGTTCTAGCAGGTGAAGAAGCTGACCCGCAAACGACATCTCAACTCGAAGCTTGGTTGCAATCAGAGTATCCCAGAGCAGAGATAGAGATTCATAAGGGTGGGCAACCCATCTATTATTATTTATTCTCAGTTGAATCTTAAATATGATGTAGGGGGGATTTCCTTGACTCATACCGTTATAGTTACGGATAGTACGGCGGATATTCCAGTGGAGTTAGTAAAAGAGCTTGGCATTCATGTCATTCCGTTACGGTTACAGTTCGGTGAGGAATCTCTGTTGGATGGCGTAGAGATTTCGGCTGAGGAATTCTATAATCGGTTAGATAAGGTTACAGAGTTGCCAACGACATCTCAACCTTCACCTGCGGATTATATTCGGGTATACGAGCAAATTCAACAGGAGCATCCTAAGGCATCGATTCTGTCTATTCATATTTCCTCCGGTTTAAGTGGGACGTATCAATCGGCACTGATCGCCAAATCAATGGTCGATGAATCATTTGATATTACGGTTGTTGATTCTCTGTCAGCTTCATATGGTTTTGGTCTGCTCGTTGTTCATGCAGCGCGTCTGGCTAATCAAGGAATGCAAGTTGCGGATATTGCTGTCGCCGTTGAACAGTTACGTATGCAACGCAAGTTGTATTTCCTAGTGGATACATTAGAGTACCTGCAAAAAGGCGGAAGAATAGGCAAGGCTGCGGCATTATTCGGTACTTTACTTAATATTAAGCCGATTCTCTCTATTGATAAAGAAGGGATTATCTATCCCGTTGAAAAGGTAAGAGGTCGTAATAAGGCTGTGGCACGCATGATTGAGTTGTTCCAACAAGATCTCGGTGATGTTGTGAAAATAAATGTGGCGGTAGGCCATACGGTGAATCCTGCAACTGCGGAGTCTTTCTTAACAGAACTCTCCAGTCACTTCCAGCTCGAAGAAGTCGTGCTAACGAACGTAGGATCTGTCGTAGGAAGCCATGTGGGCAGAGGAACCATTGCTGTATTTATATGGCCTGCCTGAATTGAGGTATAAATGATGAACATGAACCTATCTTTGGATCAGGTATCTGTTAAACAAGTCCGCGGCGTGAGTGCTCTCAAAGAAGGAGAGCTTCACGCCTTTGGCATTTTTACAGTTAAAGATTTATTAGAGTACTATCCATATCGTTATGAGGATTACCGCCTCCGTTCTTTAAGTGAGGTTCAAAGTGGGGATAAGATTACGATTCAAGCCAAAGTGATTGGGATCCCTGTGTTACAACGATTTAGCGGTAAATCGCGCCTGAGTTGCAAGATGATGGCGGAGGAATGGATGTTCACGGCAACTTGGTTTAACCGTCATTTCCTGCGTGATCAATTGACTGTCGGTCGTGAGATTATTCTGAATGGCAAATGGGAACAGAATCGAATGCAGATCACGGTGTCTGATTCGGAGTTCCCAGATCAAGGTGTGAAGCGTGGAGGCACCCTACAGCCTGTCTATTCTATAGGGGCTAAGATTACTCAGGCATGGATGCGTAAGACAATTGGACAGGCTCTGGTGCAGTATGGAGAGATGATTCCGGAGATACTACCACAGCCGTTGTTAAAGAAATACCAATTCTTATCTCGCAAAAAGGCGATTTCTATCATTCATCAACCTGTGGATACAGAAGAAGGTCAACAGGGTAGACAGCGAATGGTGTATGAGGAATTATTCTTGTTCCAATTGAAGATGCAGGCATTCCGATCTTTAAGTAGAGGACGTATGGATGGTGTAGTTCATACGGTGGAGAATGCGGTTATACGTGAATTCGTAAGAAGTCTTCCGTTTGAACTAACGGATGCTCAAAAGAGGGTGGAATTAGAAATCTTGCGGGATATGCGTTCTTCTTATTGTATGAACCGCTTGCTTCAAGGCGATGTGGGTTCAGGTAAAACGATTATCGCTGCCATCGCTCTATTCGTAACGGTACGGTCTGGCTTTCAAGGTGCACTAATGGTGCCTACGGAGATACTATCAGAACAACATTTGCGATCATTGGTGCGTATATTTGAGCCGTTCGGCATATCTGTAGGACTACTTACAGGTAGTGTCACGGGACGTAAGCGTAAAGATATACTGGCTTCGTTACAAATGGGAATGATCGATATTGTGGTAGGTACACATGCCTTGATTCAAGACGAAGTATTCTTCCGCAACCTTGGATTGGTTGTCACCGATGAGCAACATCGCTTCGGAGTTAATCAGCGGAGTGTACTTCGACGTAAAGGTTACAACCCAGATGTATTGACCATGACAGCCACACCCATCCCGCGTACGTTAGCGATCACAGCTTTTGGTGATATGGATGTGTCAACACTTGATGAGCGTCCTAAAGGGCGTATACCGATATCTACGTACTGGGTGAAGCATAGTATGATGGATCGTGTGCTTGGATTCATCTCGAAGGAAGTGGATCAAGGACGACAAGCTTATCTGATCTGTCCGTTAATTGAAGAATCGGAGAAGCTAGATGTGCAGAACGTGATTGATCTTCACATTCAGATGCAACAGGCTTTTCCAACCTATCGTATTGGACTATTGCATGGTCGAATGACACCTGCTGACAAGGAAGAGATGATGCAAGCTTTTAATCGTAATGAAGTGAATCTGCTTGTCTCGACCACGGTGGTGGAAGTAGGAGTTGACGTTCCTAATGCGACGCTCATGATTATTATGGATGCCGATCGATTTGGACTCTCGCAGTTACATCAATTGCGGGGGCGCGTAGGAAGAGGTCAGCATGCTTCTTATTGTGTATTGATCGCTGACCCCAAGTCGGAGGTAGGGCAGGAACGAATGAGGGTCATGACAGATACAGATGATGGATTCGAGGTATCCCGCCGTGACCTTGAACTACGAGGGCCTGGTGATTTCTTTGGTACGAAACAAAGTGGCCTACCTGAATTTCGATTAGCTGACATGGTGGCTGATTTTGCCGTGTTAGAGCAAGCACGTGATGATGTTGCCGAATTGATTGCAGAACCGTTATTCTGGACATCACCCACATATGATTCGCTTAGGCATAATTTGCAACAAGAACAGATTTTTCAAGATAGTCTAATAGATTAGGCACAATGGACAACACCCTCGTCATATACTGAGAAAGACTATATTTGACGGGAGGTGCTGATCTTGGGTTATCAACAGTATGGAATTACGCCGCAGTTAGTGGAGCGGATTAAATTAAAGATGAAGAATCCAGCGACGAAAGATCGTGTGAAAGAATTCCTTCATGGCATCACTAAAAAGGATTTGCAGAATACTCCTAAGGTACAACGGCTGGTAAAATCAACAGCAAATATATTGAATGAGAAGCTTACACCTGCTGAAGAGGAGAAAATTGTTAAATTCGTCGTAGGAGAACGTATTGACCCTAATAATACGTTCCATCTAATTAAGCTGTGGGGTATGTTTCGGTAGTTCATACTTAGATTGAAGAGTCCGTGAGACAATGGATTGTGGATGAAGACATCCTTTCGCACATCGTTTATGTGTGAAGGATGTCTTTATTTCATTTCTCCAGCCAACTTCCCCACATATCTCCCAATCCTCACGCTGATTTCAGCCCGCATAAAGTCTCTTGTCATCATGAATTGATTCTCATATCCACGACAAATATAGCGATAGGTGAGTTCGGAATCATTCTTGCTATCTTCAAATAGACGAATATGTCTGTCGAAGAGAGCCTTTTTGGATTTGTGGACATCTTCACGTATATGGTTGGCGAGAACCTTTCCGGCGGTGGCGTACAATAACTTAAGCATTTGGGGGGACCGTTCAACCTCCAAGATCTTCCTCTCAACAATATGGAGAGCGACGGGAAGAAGGACATATTCGCGCATCATATCTAGTTCTCTTCTTGTCGGAGGTTCTTTTGATAAATGCGTATTATCATGTAGTACAGACATGGACATCGATTGTTCTTTATGCTGAGGTAGCATCATGCGACTGGATTCCCATAAGCCGTTTCCTTCTAATTTCTTACTCATTTATAATGCCCTCCAATTTTATGCGATCTTTCTAGGGCCTGACCTGAACTGGTTAATGATGAGGCTCTTATAATAGCGGTAGTGCCATAACGTTCCTTAATGGCATCGGTAACTTGATCTAAGGCACGTGACTTGATCTGATCATCAAATAGTGTCAGTTGATATTCTTGATCCGATGCGAAGCTACTCAGTGTAAGACCAATTCGACGTACAGGGAGCGTATTCCAATAGCGGTAAAAGACGGATTTGGCAGCTTCGTAGACAACATTCGTGTTGTTGGTCGGATCAGGCATTTTCATTTGTCTAGAGAAGCGAGTAGGGTCGTCGTAAGGAATACACATGCAACTTACCGAAACGACAGAACCCATATATCCTTTGCGGCGGCAATCACGACAGACTTCTTCTGTTAGTTCAAGCAATATGGTGTTTATCTGATCTGTGTCTATATAATCCTTAGGGAGCGTCATCATATGACTAACTGATTTGGGTGCTGTATTAAAAGTGCCCGGTGTAACAGGGGAGTCATCCAACCCATTAGCTGTTCTCCACATCACCTCGGCTTGAATATCACTTTGTTTACCAAAACGCGCTCGGAACTGTTCCTTTAATCGCGGTAAGGGTGTTCTAGCGATATCCCCGATGGTGTGCATGCCAAGACGCGAGAAGTGTGCTGTCATACGGGAGCCGACACCAAACATTTTATTCACAGGCTGGGGCCATAATAACGATTCGACTTCTGATTTAGGTAAGGTAAATATGCCAGTCTTATTTTTTTTGGCCCAGATATCTGTTGCAATCTTAGCAAGTATCTTATTGGAACTGATGCCTACTCGTACCTTGACACCAGTCTGCTGAATGACTTTATACTGTATCGATTCCGCCATTGTAATTGGATCTCCGAACATCCGCAGACTTCCAGAGATGTCTAAGAACTGCTCATCGATAGAGAAAATCTCAACGAGGTCGGTATACTCCATGTAAATCTGTGTAATCATTAGTGAAATATCAATGTAATGTTGCATTCGAGGACGCATGACGATTAGATCAGGACATTTATTCAGAGCTTCACCCAATCGTTCTGCTGTCGTAATCCCGTAACTTTTAGCTATAGGACAGGCTGCAAGGATTATGCCAGAGCGTCGCGAGGGGTCCCCAGCCACAACAAGGGGCTTATCTTTGTATTGTGGGTAATCCGCCTTTTCTACGCTAGCGTAGAAGCTCTGACAATCGGCTAAGAGGATAACTCGGTCGTGCTTGTGATTCTTCATGTTAACTACCTCCGCGTAAGCTCATAAGTAGCGTGATTAGCTCCGCTCGTATCAAACTCCTTAAGATGTGGAAATGGTGGGTATAACCACGAACCTGATACTCAACATCGATACCGAGCCTGTTCATTTCTGTGTTTAGCATGATAATTTGTCGTTGCTTCATTCTTTGCTTAAGGTTGTGTAATATGGAATAGATGGATTGTTCAATTTCTTGCAAATGATAAATAACATATTTGTATATGAGTTTATCTGGATACATCGCTAAGTACTCACTATCTCTTGCCAGCATATCCAATAGAACGGGCAGCAACGTGTATTCTTTAACGATCTGAATATCTTCTTCTGTTTCAATGCTTGGATGAGCATTCATTATTTACACCACCAAATAGGGGAACGTATATTCTTATTGTATTATACTACGAACATGCGTTCGTTATGCAATGTATTTTTTGGAAGATGGGTATGTACTTCTGTTATAATAGATCTAATAACGTGAACAACGGCCTTTTGTGTGAAAGTCTATAACATAATGGAGGAACAGAAATGATTCTACATAAAGGAGAAATCTTATTTCATCAAGGGGATGGAGGGGAATATCTATATCATGTAAAAAGCGGTCTGTTTAAGGTGACAAGACTTCATGAGAACGGAAATATGGTATTGTTCAATATTCTATATTCGGGAGAGACTGTCCCACATCATTCCCTTATTACACCGAAAGAGACGCATGGTACGGCTATCGCGCTAATGCGAAGTGAAGTGGAGATGATACCTGCTAACGAATGGTATCGCCAATTGCGTGAAGAACCTGGCAAGCCGATGGAAGTAGCTATATTGCTACAGGAGAAGCTACGCTTTATGCAGCAAAGACTTGATCACTTAACTGTGGGTACACCTGCAGAACGTCTAGCCTTGCTGACAGAATGGTTAAGTGATTATTCGCATGGGGTGGATGTAACGGAGTTATTAACGCAAGAGGAGATAGGTCAGTTAATTGGAGTTCGTAGAGAAACGGTCAATCGATTATTGCGTTTGAAGTAACAATAACATAAAGGGGCTATGGTTCGGATCCGTAATGGATCTCAACCATAGCCCCTTCGTATAGAGGTGATAAGCAGACAATGCTGCTTAAGCTTATATATTAATCCTCTAGGCTACCTGCAGGACCGAAGAACTCGAAATGAATTCGTTCAGCAGGTACTTTCCATTCTAGAAGTGCTTTGAATATAGCGCTCATAAAAGGTGTAGGTCCACAAAAGTAGAAGTCAGCGTCGTGATCTACGACTCCTTGGAGCCAAGGTAGATCGATGTAGCCAGATTTATGACAAGTATCGTCTTCGTTTGGCGACTCATAACATACATAAGATGTAAGTTGAGGATGACATTGTTCAAGTTCCCCCACTAACCCTTTCATGGCATGTAATTGGCCATTAATGGCAGCGTGTATATAGGTTACTTTACGCTGAGGTTGTTCAGCAGCTAAAGTCTCAAGCATACTAACCATTGGCGTAAGTCCTACTCCACCGCTAATAAGGACGACCGGAATATCTTTGGTGCTATCTAATGTGAAGTCACCAGCTGGAGCACTTACTTCTAATATTGAACCAACATTAACTTCTTCGTGAAGGTATGTTGACACAACACCTGCAGGCTTCTCTTCACCCGCTTCTTCACGTTTCACGGTGATGCGATAATATGGATGTCCCGATGCAGTAGATAGACTGTAGTGACGAACCTGAGTATATTCCTGGTCTTTTGGTTGCACGCGTAAGGTAATATATTGTCCTGGTAAATAAGCAGAAATGTCGCCACCATCTCGTGGTCTGAGATAGAAGGAAGTGATTAGTTCACTTTCTTTTATTTTCTGATCGACAACGAACTCTCTGAATCCGCTCCAACCCCCGGGTGCTTCTGCCGCTTCACGATATTTCTCTACTTCAATCCCGATAAATGCATCAGCAATGACACCATAAGCATCTGCCCAAGCATTCAAGATTTCTGGCGTAGCTGCATCACCAAGAACCTGAGCAATAGCGGCTAACAAATTCTCGCCCACAATTGGATAATGTTCAGGTAGTACACCAAGTGCACGGTGTTTCTCTGCGATTTGTTTCACAACAGGCAGAATATTTCCAAGCTGATCAATATTAGCTGCAGCCGCAAGAACGGCATTGGCAAGTGCTGTCTGTTGTTTACCTTGACGTTGATTAGCATGATTAAATATATTTAACAATTCAGGATGATTCTCGAATAACATCCCGTAGAAGGCAGTGGTGATTGTTTTTCCATGTACCTGTAATACAGGTACGGTTGATTTTATAATATCAATAGTGCGTTGGTCTAACATAAATAGATAACCTCTTTCCTACAATCAGATATTTGCTACTTCTAACATCGTATAGAAAATAGGAATAGCAGAGTGTGCGCTTCGTCACAGGAAAAAATGAGAATCTGTGAACATACAGTAAATAGCAATGACATTCATCACACGAAAAAAGAAAAACCAAGGATATCAATGTGACATCGTTGGTTCTCCCGTATCAAGTCCATCATCGGTGACTCTTAGAATAGCGACAGCTCCCTTGGTAGCGTCATTGAACTGATGTGTCACAATAGGATAATCGCCCGCTTGTGTTACAACAAACTCTACAACAGCGCCGCCGCTAGCTGGAAGCATGACGGTCTGTAGGCCATACATCATATTCTTGGGGTTACCATCAATGTAGACAACATCCATGATTGCTCCTACGATATGGAAAGAAGATACCCTGTTTGGACCAACATTGTTAACGTATAGCCGAACCCGGTCTCCAACCTTAGCGAGTAAAGGGTGTTCCTTCAATGTAAAGTCATCTCCGTTGAATACGACATATTCAGGAGCATCTTCTAAGAAAGCGTTGAAATCATGCTCTGCATACCACTCACTTTGAACAATAGTATACTCGCGATCTACCTTCTTATCCGTCGGATAACCATCTGTAGGTTCAACGATGATGATGCCGTACATGCCATTAGCAATATGCTCCAATACCGGGGATGACCCACAGTGATACATGAAGACACCAGGCATGTTTGCAGGATAAACGAAAGTGCCATGTTCAAGTGGCATAATATCCACGAAGTTCTTGCTTGGAGCAACTTGCACAGCATGGAAATCCATCGAGTGAGGCATATTGGGATCCATATTGTTAAGTGTGAAATGAAGGGTATCTCCTTGTTTCACTCGAAGAACGGGACCCGGAACCGTACCATTAAACGTCCAAGCATTGTAGAAAACCCCAGTAGATATTTCTACGTTGGTGACTTGTGCAGTCATTTCAATGTTGACGATGTTCCCATCTCGCACAATAACAGGCTCAACTGGTGGCTGATTCAGAGCTTCGGGGATGGGTTCTTCTTCGACAATGATCACCGGATTCACAAAGAAACCAGATACAATAATAACAAATCCGATGATAACAACGACATATAATTTCCAATTGAACATGATCTATAACCTCCGTTTTGAACTTACATATATCCGAGATCTTCCTTCGCTTCATCGGACATAAGACTTGGTGACCATGCAGGTTCCCATACGACTTTGACGTCGACAGACTGAACATCAGGCAATGTTTCTAGCGCTCGATTCACACCGCCTACGATCATATCATGCATAGGACAACCGGGGGTGGTAAGTGTCATTACAATGGATACTGCTCCATCCACAAACTGTATGTCATAGATAAGACCAAGATCGACGATGTTAACACCGAGTTCGGGGTCATATACCGCTTTGAGACGTTCTGTTATAAAATCCATTTCAAATCCTCCTCATATCACATCTATTTCCGAAATACATTCGCAACCAGGCTTATATACAAAAGGGAACTTAGAGCAAGTAAACTTCCGGCAATCGATGTGAGCCATGGCTGGTTCCAACTTAGACCAATCGTAAGCACGAACAATGAACTAACGATAACGGATAATCCAATATGCACATAACGATCATCGATCAAATCGGTCATCGTAGGTATCTTTTCTTTTCCAATTAAGGGACCGTATTTATGTGTCCACCACAGGAATGGCACGATCTTAGAAAGATAGGATAGCAACGTTAGTCCGACCCAACCCCATAAGTACAACCAGCCAAGAATAACGATCATCCGGGATTGTTCCATAATATCGGGAATGAAGGGGATCAGGATAACAAGGCAAATTCCAATGAGCGTCAAAGCATGTGCGGATGAATAAGCCCATTTCATACCAATACCAGGATTGGGTTTATGACGATGTGCAACGATTTGTGATAGATGAATGGAATACGTGATCAGGGCAAGTACAACTAGCAATAAAGAGGTCCATTTCAACCATCCAGGTCCATTCAACAAGAATGATGTAGCGCCAACGAGCACCCCTGCATTCCACAGCGAAATCACAAGCTTCTGTAGTATTTCTGGATGCCCATGTGATAGGTAGAACATAGGAAGCATTTTATAACTGAATCCTGTAATAAGGAGTCCGAACCATCCGATAGCTGCGAAACAGATGTGGGCACCAAGCAATTGCTCGTGGAAGTCGCCCCACTGATCGAAATAGAAGTTCATCCCCATCAGCATGCCGGAGGTACCTGTAAGTACAAGATAGAATACGGAGCATGCAACGCTGATCGTAATCGAATTCCATTTCTTCGCACGAACGAGTGTGACACCAATATTAATTGCGAACAACAAGATACCTATGAAAGCTAATGTGGCAAATATGGCAATCGACATCACCTGCATGGATTGAAAACTAATGAGCAAACCAATCGTTCCCACTGTGAAGAATCCGTAATGAACAAATCCAAGATTTTTACTGAATAAGCTATGGTTCTGAAGTACAACGGGAATCAGTTGGTATATCGCACCCATTGCAATCATTGTAGCCCAACCAAGGACGAGTAAATGTACGCGAAACCACCCTGTAGGATACCTAGGCTGATCACCCAAGATCGTCAGCCACGATGCGAAATCGAATAAGGAGAATAATTGAAATAACGCAAAGCTGATCAGACCGGTAATAATGAACAGAAATGGCAGGCGAAACATGTGAACACACCCCCTTATTTTTTATGAATATGAATTCGGGCTGATCCGTCAGGCTGTTCTTCGACATTGTAGTCATAACCCAAGGAATTTAGCTCTTCGATGAGAAATACAGGTACTCTATCATTATGGATAATGACTTGATCCCCGGGAAGGGCATCTTCCAGTTTCTTTAACGTTCGTATCATCGGTTGCGGTGGCTCTAACCCACGATTATCTAACTCGTAAGTCTGAGAAGGATGAGAATCGGAAGGGCATTCTTGTGCCTGTTCGGTATCTAGTTCTTGCTGATATTCCTGTATATTCGCGAGCTTATGATCGCTGTCTTTATGCACGAATGTAATGACCCAATGATCAGATGCTAATTTCTCTGTTTTATGAGAATATCCTTTTGTTTTCAAGAGTCCAAATAAAGGTGTCGGCTTAAATGTGGCATGTAGTATAAAGATATCATCTTTATGGAGTGATTTGACCGTGTCCATAATGATCTTAAAAGGCTCAACCTTCTTACGTAAATAAGGACGAACATCCAACTCCACAGTCTGTCCTGTATGATCCATGTGATCAACTCCTAAAAGTTTTTTTGTAGCGACACTTCCAGAATAAGCTTCGTAAAAAAACTTGCATCGGAAGCATGGGCCTTGAGTTTTTTGTAGCAACACTTCCAGAATAAGCTTCGTAAAAAAACTTGCATCGGAAGCATGGGCTTTGAGTTTTTTGTAGCAACACTCCTAAGTTTAAATATCCGACGGATATATTTCCTTGGCTTTGTCGTACAAAGCAGCCATACCACCGTACAAGGCATAGAAGAATGAATCTGGTGCATCAAGGGAGAAGTTATTGTATTGCTTCGGATCGATCCCTAGCATGAATTCAAATAATGCGGCACTGTCATAGGCGTAGAAACAGAAATAAGTATACTCAAAAACAGGCATTTTCTCATAAATCGTTACAATATCACGAGCATACAGGGATATGTCCCTCGCAGCTTCTGTTACCATCGAGATAGCATCCTCTAAACGAACACCAATCTTGATGGTTGTGTCATTTATAATTGTAATCTCAGCCATAATGATCAGCCCTCCAATCTAGTGATCGCGACACGAAATATATCGGGACCTTGTTCGAGATATTCCCATGTGAACTCATTAGGGTTGACGGTAACTGTAATTGTATTCATAGTTCAATTCCTCCTGAGAATAATTATCATTACATGCCTCATTATAAAAGATATAAGGATTGCCATTGTGATTATAATCACAATGAGTTGAAAGAGATTGTTCTACGCTTTAGTAAGAGTTACCATAGTTGATGGTTCTTTGTTATACGTGGCATCCTCAACTAGCCTATATCAGATGTACTATGAATATAAAAAAGAAATCAGGAGGAATATAAATGAATAAGTGGATAAAGATAACCGTTATAATAAGTATGATGGTGCTAATCTTAACGGCATGCGTACAAGGAGAGACAAGTAATTCTAATGCAAGTTCGACCGGTAAGACGAAGGAATTCACGATTGAAGCGACATCATTTGAATTTGATATTACAGTCATGAAGGTCAAACAGGGTGATAAGGTCAAAATCAATTTAAAAAATAAAAAGGGCTACCATGGCATCAAAATAGAAGGATATAACAAAGAGGTTCGTCCGAATCGTTCGATTTCATTTGTAGCGAAAGAAAAAGGGGAATTTGAATATAAATGTGCTGCTTATTGTGGTGCTGGGCATAACAAAATGGTCGGAAAATTAATCGTACAATAGTAGATTGAAGATACATTATATTGGTGATATGCAGATTTTTTTAAATTAGAGGTTCAGAAATACAGCTAATGGTGATATAATGTAAAAGAACATATCCAAAAAGAGAAAGGATCAGGATACCATGTGTCCCCGAAGGAACATTCCCCAAAGGACGATCTGGAAACGTTATGATCTCTCATACACTTAGCGTACCTCGTGGAGATAAAGTCGGATATTCATGACAAACTTTGCGAAAGAGGGAAGCTAAGTATGCGAAGGACAAAGTCCTCAAAGTTTCTCCTAGTAGCAGGTTGTCTCATCTATGACCACAATCTACTATAAAGAGGGAAACTTGTATGAGGAAAAGAGAACAACTGATTTCTATGTTGCCGCAAGTCGCTGTAATGCTATTTGGAACACTATTGATGGCTTTTGCTTACTATCACATTAATTTTCAGAATCATTTAACCGAAGGTGGATTTGTTGGTCTAGCGTTACTTGGGAAATACGTATTAGGTCTACCACCAGCACTAACTATGCTTGCATTGGATATCCCAGTGTTAGTAATCGCGTTATTCGTTAAGGGACGTACGTTTCTTGTGAATACGATGATTGCTACAACATCCTTTTCAATATTCTATGCTTTTTTTGAACGCTATTCATTTATCGTTATCGATTTGCAGAATAATTTATTCATTGCGGCACTTCTATCAGGTTTATTAACTGGATTGGCTACAGGTCTTGTATTACGTTTCGGTGGGGCGAGTGGCGGTGATGATATATTGTCACTTTTTGTTAGTCGTTTGACTGGATTGAAGTTAGGCACTGTATTCTTCTTGTTTGATGCGATCGTATTATTGCTATCTTTGTTCTACATGCCAATAAGAGAGACATTATATACGATTCTCGCTGTAAGTATTGCGGGAAGAGTGATCACGTTCACGGTGACATCTGGAAGAAAGAGTCCATCAACCCAACGCTCGTTATTCAAACGTAAGGTCAATGGAACTTTACCAGTACAGCAACAACATGCAAAGACGGTACCTGCAATGCAAAATGCACATTAATAGTAAGATACGAAATTATCCTATCGTTCGTCAAAGGATGAAGTATAGGGTAAACGTATCTAATCCGAAATAACCACGACGTTTCTTCATAGGAACGTCGTGGTTATTTGTTATCTACCTATTGTATTGCAAAACATCCATACACAGGAGAACAAGCCAGCGATCTTGTCGCTGGCTTGTTGATGTGCCTCGAGGTTTACTCAAACAATATCTTATACTCAGAATAACCTTCTTCATCTAACTGTTCCAGTGGTATAAATCGCAGTGCAGCAGAGTTAATGCAATATCTCAGACCTGTAGGATCCGGACCATCATTAAAGACATGACCAAGATGGGAATCGGCTTCTCTACTTCGTACTTCAGTACGGATCATGAAATGGCTCGAATCTGATTTCTCTCGAACCGTATAGTCACGAAGAGGACGTGTGAAGCTTGGCCAGCCACAACCTGCATCGAATTTATCCAGTGAACTGAAAAGCGCTTCACCTGACACGATATCTACATAAATACCGGCACCATCATGATCCCAGAACTCGTTCTGAAATGCAGGTTCTGTACCATTGTTCTGTGTTACCGCATATTGAACAGGCGTTAGTCGTTCTTTCAATTCCTCTTTATCTACAATAGTAGACCAGTGTGTCTGGATGTAATCCTCACGTCCGGAACCTTTGCGATAGCGGTAATAATGACCGGGGTTCTTCTTGTGATAATCTTGATGATGCTCTTCTGCTAAGTAGAATGGTTTAGCTGGCAGAATGGGCGTGACAATAGGTTTATCGAAACGCTGGCTTTGCTCTAATACTTGTTTAGAGTGTTCTGCTTTCACACGCTGTCCTTCAGTATGATAGAAGATGGCAGTGCCATAAGAGTCACCTCTATCATGGAACTGTCCCCCGGCATCCGTGGGATCGATCTGTTGCCAGAAAAGATCAAGTAATTTATCATATGGGAAAATATTAGGATCATAAGTTATTTCAACGGCTTCCACGTGTCCTGTTGTATGTGTGCATACTTCTTCATACGTTGGGTTCACTGTATGTCCACCTGTATATCCAGATACTACCTTGATAATGCCCGGAAGTTCTTCGAACGGGCTTACCATGCACCAGAAACATCCCCCGGCAAAAGTAGCTTTCTCAAATGTGTGTGATTGTAAATTGCTCATGATTTCACTCCGTTTCTTAAACTGTAGATGATATAAGTCACTTCTATTATAATGCATTTGGTGCTTAGAACCAAGGACGGGTAGATATCAAGGCCATTTAGAACGTTGAAGGCTTGGCAGATAGCGATGTAGGCCGTAAACTTTGTTATAATATAAAAAAGCATAAAAAGGTTTTAAATTCGTGTTGAGGAGTTGTAACCAATGGATGATGAATATAACAAAGAAAGGCAACAATCCATGGAAGAGCATATTAAGAAGAGTTATCGGCAAGATGAAGATATGATGATTTTGGTCTTTGCCCAGTGGTGTCTTAATCAACAGCTAGACCCGTTCCAGTTATATCAGCAAGCGTATCCCCAGCAATCCCATAATGAACAATTAACAAGAGTGATGGAGTTAACGGTGGATCAGGATGAAGCTGGAGACATTGCAGACGATACGGTGCTTGGTGTATTATCTCTTTTTGGTAATGATGATTTGGCATATGTAGTGACAGAAGCAATCTCAAGAAGACCATAATGATTAGTTCAAGAGTTCCCTATTCGCTATACGGAATTGTTTAGGAGACATGCCGTACCTAGCTCTAAACACACGGTGGAAGTAAGTATAACTCGCAAATCCAGAAGTCTCGGCCACGTTGTCAAGCGATAGCGGACTAAATATAACACGTTCTCTAGCCATATCCAGTCTTACATCAAGTGTGTACTGCATAATACTTGTATCAAATGTCTGTTTAAATAAGTGCACGGCTCGTGAAATGCTAATGCCAACATGTGCAGCAACATCTTCTAACTTAAATGTGTATGTCGCATTCTCTTCTATATAATGTTTAATCTGATAGGCAAGATATGTTTTGTGAGTTGTTTTGGGTTGTTCTAGTAATAACCGATCGACTTCTAAACACAAAATTCTCATAAAATATCCTGAAATCTCTGGATAGGGATTTTCCAATCTCCGTTGTTCTAGCACAATTTGGCGGAACAAGCTAAGGAAACTCTCATGAAGAGGTATATTGACCCGAGTAGGACGAGATGAAGAATTCCACCATTGATCTACCCAATCTCCACCGAAGAAGATATGGTAATCTCCACTTTCGATGATGGATTCGCCAAGAGAATTGGTTTCGTGATCGACTTTTAGTTCATACGGTTCATCTGGAGAATATAACAATAAGTCGCCTGTTTTAATCAATCCTAATTTGCCGTCATACAATGCACGACATCGACCATCCGTCTGAAGGCGAATAAGATATCTGCTATTCCCATCTAAATGTAACGAGTAGAACGGTTTACTATGGAATGAGAATCCTGCAACATACACTTGACAAGAATCTATGGAGTTCATTACGAGACATCCTTTCAGTATGAAAATAAATTATGACCAGATTGTTCATGTTTCAATCATATTATTCATTTTAATATAATACGATTAGGATTACTATGTGAGTAGATCGTTTACAATCTATAATGAAGAGATGGTGTTCTAGCAAAGTTAATCTTATAAATCCAATTAGGGGTGAATTAATCATGTTACAAGTAGGATTACAACTATATACTATCCGTGATCAAATGGAGACAGATTTCGAAGGTACACTAAAGAAAGTTGCTGAACTAGGATATAAAGGTGTGGAGTTCCATGCATTCTTTGGACGTAGCAGTTCTGAAGTAAAGAGATTGTTAGATGAGAACGGACTTGAAGTCATTGGAACACATTTACCCTATGAGGACTTGCTAGGGGATATACAGTCTATCATTACGTATAATCAAGAGATTGGGAATAAGAATCTCATCATTCCTCATTTAACAGAAGAACAACGCAAATGGGATGAAGTGTTCGACAATCTTACAAGAATAGGCGAGAAGTGTAAAGAACAAGGGATGGTACTTCTTTATCATAATCATGATTTTGAATTTAAGGAATCCTACGGTAATCAAACGGCGTTTGATGCTATGTATGAGGCTGTACCTGCATCATTACTTCAGGTAGAAATGGATACATGCTGGGTACACTTTGCAGGATATGATGCCGTAGAGTACATTCATAAATATAAGGGTCGTTTACCTCTTGTTCACTGGAAAGATGTGGTGAGACAAGAGGATGGGACTGCACTAACTGTTGAATTTGGTCATGGTGAAGTCGACTTAGTTGCCATTGCGGAAGCTGCGAATCAAGTTGGAGTAGAGTGGCTGATCGTAGAACAGGATGTATGTGTTAATCCATCTATGGAGAGCATCGCAACGAGTATGAATTGGATAAGAAATTATAAGAATAATGGGGGACCCATACATGTCTAAGATATTAAGAATTGGGATCATTGGTTGCGGAGGTATTGCTACAGGGAAACATCTACCCAGTCTTTCGAAACAAGCGAGTGCCGAATTAGTAGCTTTTTGCGATATTATTCCAGAACGTGCAGAAGAAGCTTGCGAGCAATATGGCGCTGAGGGAGCTAAGGTATATAGTGACTTCAGAGAACTGCTGGAAGATAAGAGCATTGATATTATTCATGTATGTACACCTAATGATTCCCACTCCGAGATTACAGTCGCTTCCCTTGAAGCGGGTAAACATGTGATGTGTGAAAAACCAATGGCTAAGACAGCCGCTCAAGCTAGAGCAATGCTCGAAGCTGCACAACGCACAGGTAAAAAGCTGACGATAGGATATCAGAATCGATTCCGTAACGATAGCCAGCATTTGAAGAAAATATGTGACAATAATGAATTAGGCGATATCTATTATGGTAAAGCATTGGCAACTCGTCGTCGTGCTGTTCCAACTTGGGGCGTATTCCTGGATGAAGAGAAGCAAGGTGGTGGCCCACTTATCGATATCGGTACGCATGCTCTTGACTTGACATTATGGTTAATGGATAACTATAAACCAAAAAGTGTGATGGGATCTACATTCCACAAGCTTGGGCATATTGAGAATGCAGCGAATGCTTTCGGATCATGGAATCCAGAAGAATTCAAAGTGGAAGATTCCGCTTTTGGTTTCATTACAATGCAAAATGGTGCAACAATTATGCTTGAAGCAAGCTGGGCATTGAATATCCGTGATTTCAGTGAAGGACGAACGGTTCTTGCTGGAACCGAAGGTGGAGCGGATATGAAGGATGGCCTAACGATCAATGGTGAGAGCTTTAGTCGCCTCTATGAGACAAAGGTAGACTTAGATGCTGGAGGCGTTGCCTTCTACTCAGGTGAGACAGAGACGGATTCGGATCGGGAAGCAAGATTGTGGCTACAAGCTGTAATCGAAGATACAGATCCTGTCGTCATGCCTGAACAGGCATTGGTGGTGACTGAAATACTTGAAGCTATTTATGAATCAGCTAAAACAGGAAAAGCCGTATATTTTGATTAAATAGTGACGTAACAATTATAAATTAGACATCATCTAAGGAGGAACAATAATGAAATTAGGCGTATTTATGGTGTTGTTTGGTGGACGAGAGTTAGAGGATGCGTTAGATTATGTCGTCTCTAAAGGACTTAAAGCAGTTGAGATTGGATCGGGTGGAAATCCAGGTAAATCTCATTGTAATCCAGCGGAACTTCTGAACGATGAGGCTAAGCTTAATCAGTTCAAGCATGCCGTTGAATCGCGTGGACTTACGATAAGTGCGCTGAGCTGTCACGGCAATCCACTTCACCCACAGAAGCATCTAGCACAGGCAGATCATGAAGATTTCGTAAATTCTGTATTACTTGCAGAGAAGCTTGGCGTACCTATTGTAAATACATTCTCGGGTTGTCCTGGCGATCATGAAGATGCTAAATATCCGAACTGGCCTGTTGCACCATGGCCAAATGATTACCAAGAAATTTTGAAATGGCAATGGGAGAATAAAGTCATTCCCTATTGGACAGAACAAGCGAAGTTTGCCAAAGAGCATCATGTGAAGATCGGGTTGGAACTTCATGGTGGCTTCTCTGTACATACACCCGCTACACTTCTTCGTCTGCGTGAAGCAGCCGGTGACACGATTGGTGCGAATCTAGATCCTAGCCACATGTGGTGGCAGGGGATTGATCCTGTCCAAGCTATACACATTCTAGGTCGTGAGGGCGCAATCCATCATTTCCATGCGAAAGACACTGTCATTGATCCTATTAATGTGAATAGATATGGCTTAACCGATATGCAATCCTATGAAAATATGTTAGATCGCGCATGGCAATTCCGTAGTGTAGGTTACGGACATGATATCAAAGTATGGGCTGATATGATGAGCGCTCTACGCTTAGTAGGGTATGATTATGTTGTGAGCATTGAACATGAGGATGGACTGATGTCTGTTGATGAAGGGTTCACCAAAGCTGTAAATAATCTTCAACAAGTTCTCATTGAAGAGCCACTAGGTGAAATGTGGTGGGTATAGCCGTAATATTCACATACGTGCTATAAAGGAGGAGTTGTCCCGAAGTCATGAATAATGACTAGGGACAACTTTTTTTGTATAAGAATAAAATGAATATAGAATGTATAAAAAAAATGACAAAAATGATAAAATGAAATATACTTACGAATTGAAAGCTTGATACCCGTACAATAACGAAGAGGTGAATAACCATGGAATTTGATGAACTACGAATGTGCCCACGTTTTGAAACCGCATTTGCCTTCTTGGGTAAACGTTGGAATGGGCTAATTATTCAAGTCTTAATGAGTGGTCCCAAGAGATTCAAAGATATTTCTAAAACCATTCCTGCCATGAGTGATAAGATGTTATCTGGACGGATGAAGAATCTAGAATTGGAAGGAATCGTTGTTCGTCATGTATATCCGGAGACGCCAGTGCGAATAGAGTATGAATTAACGGATAAAGGTAGAGGGTTAAAACCTGTGATGGATCAGATTCAATCTTGGGCCGAGAGTTGGATTGACTAATGATAAGTAAATGGCATCGATGCTAGGACCTATTTCATGAATTGAAATGGGTCCTTTGTGCTATATAAGTATGGATTCAAGTACATATTAGTTTGAATTGTGAACACGAACGTGAAATTATTCACATTGAAAGTGAATAGAATCACATGGATAATTCCGTAAGTTGTTAAAATTGTATTATGAGCAAGGAATTGAAGGAGGGTTTACAAACATGAAAAATCAAAAAGAAAAACTCATAGTGATTGGTAATGGAATGGCGGGAATTAGTACGGTTGAACAAATATTGAAACTAAGCGATTCATTTGATATTACGGTGTTTGGTAGTGAACCACATCCTAACTATAATCGAATCATGTTGTCTTATGTACTAGAAGGCAGCAAGACGATAGATGATATTGTTCTGAATGATTGGAACTGGTATAAAGATAATCAAATTACACTTCATACGACAACAACGGTAACGCATATTGACCCAATTCAGAAGCAAGTGAGTACGGATAACGGTATGACACAGATGTATGATAAGATCATCATCGCTACAGGTTCTAATCCTTTTATATTGCCGATTCCTGGTAGTAACAAAGAGGGTGTGATCGGATTTCGAGATATTCAAGATTGCAACCAAATGATAGAAGCTTCACAAAAATATAAAAAGGCTGCCGTCATTGGCGGTGGACTCTTAGGATTAGAAGCGGCTAAAGGTCTTGTGAATCTAGGCATGAATGTAACGGTTGTTCATTTAATGGAAGATATTATGGAACGACAATTGGATCGTAGTGCTTCTTCCATGTTGCAAGCTGAACTAGAGCGTCAAGGAATAGCATTTGCCATGGGCAAACAAACCACAGAGTTAATTGGAGATACACGTGTCAGTGGGTTGCGTTTCAACGATGGTTCCGTGTTGGATGCTGATCTCGTTGTGATGGCAGTAGGGATTAAACCGAACATAGCGATTGCTTCAGCAAGTGGTATGGAAGCAGGACGTGGAATTATTGTAGATGATTACATGCGTACATCATTCGAGAATGTCTATTCTGTTGGTGAATGTACTGAACATCGCGGTGTATGTTATGGACTGGTAGCTCCATTATTCGAACAAGGACATGTATTGGCTAAACACATATGTGGCGTAGATACCTCGCCTTATGAAGGTTCAATCGTAGCTACGAAATTGAAAATCTCTGGTGTGGATGTGTTCTCAGCAGGTGAATTTGTTGAAAGACCAGAACATATCGTAATTTCTACGAAAGACGAGTGGAAAAGAACCTATAAGAAAGTGTTATTGCTTGATAAAGTGATTGTTGGAGCCGTGTTATTCGGAGATGTTACGGAGTCAGCTAACCTACAGAAGTTAATTAAACAACAATCTGAGATGACGGATGATATATACGGTACCATCATGGGTACAGGATGCTGTGGAAATGGTGGTAATAAGCAATCCTCTATTGAAACGATGTCCGATGAAGAAATTGTTTGTGGATGTAATGGTGTTACTAAAAGGGCGATTGTGGATGTAATTACAGATCAGGGGCTCACAACAGTCGATGAGATAAAGGCTTGCACAGGTGCAACTCGTTCTTGCGGAGGATGTAAGCCAGTCGTCGAACAAATTCTACAATATGTATTAGGGGATAGTTTTAAGACTGCTGAAAAAACAGGTATTTGCGGTTGTACGCCACTCGATAGGGATCAGATCATTGCTGAGATTACGGCTAAAGGCTTATCAACGACCCGTGAAGTGATGAATGTACTTGGATGGGGCAATGACGAGGGATGTTCGAAATGTAGACCTGCACTTAATTACTATTTGCATATGCTACAACCAGAGACTTATGAAGATGAGAAAGAATCACGTTTTGTGAACGAGCGTATGAACGCTAATATTCAAAAAGATGGAACATACACCGTTGTCCCACGCATGTATGGTGGTGTTACTACACCGGAAGCGCTCAAGAAGATCGCTGACGTCTCATTGAAATATGATGTGAAAGTAGTCAAAGTTACGGGTGGACAAAGACTCGATCTGATTGGCGTTAAGAAAGAAGATCTACCTAAAGTGTGGGAAGAATTGGATATGCCTTCAGGTTATGCTTATGCCAAGTCGTTGCGAACAGTCAAAACATGTGTAGGTTCTCAGTTCTGTCGCTTCGGAACACAAGATTCCATGGGCATGGGTGAGCTCATTGAACGTAAGTTTGAACGGCTAGATTTCCCTGCTAAATTTAAGATTGCCGTGAATGGATGTCCGCGCAATTGTGCAGAATCTTGTACGAAGGATATCGGTATCGTTGGTAATGATGGTGGATGGGAAGTCTTTATTGGAGGTAATGGTGGAATCAAGCCTCGTATTGCAGATAGTTTCTGTAAAGTGAAAACAGATGAGGAACTAATTGAAATATGTGCAGCTATTATGCAATACTACCGAGAAACAGGTAACTATTTGGAGAGAACTTCCGAATGGGTAGAACGTATCGGTCTTGAACAGATTCAATCTGTCTTAATGAATAATGAAGATAATCGTAAAGAACTAGTTAAACGAATTGAAATTGCGCTGCAACAGGTTGAAGATCCATGGAAGAAAATGATCAATGATCCAGCAACACGTACAGCATTATATGAAGATAATACATCCGTAACAACAGTGAAATAATGACTAACCATGATAGATTGAAAAGGGGACTATGCATATGGTAATGACAGCGAAATGCTACACTATTGGTTCCGTGGAACACTATTTAGTACAAGTGGGTCGCGTGGTGATTATTGAAGGACAAGAGATTGCGATATTCCGTACTTCAGATGGAGAAGTATATGCTGTTGAGAATAAATCTCCACATCCAAAGGGAGGACCATTAGCAGAAGCTATGGTATCTGGTCATTATATCTACGACCCTTTATATGATTGGAAGATTGACTTGATTACAGGTAACGTACAAGAGCCAGACACCGGCCAAGTCGCAACGTATCCAGTTGTTATAAAAAATGGGGAAATCCATATTACTAAGATGCAGTAAATAAGTAACCTATTGCAGTGCATTCCCATCAAAGAGGTGATCCACCTGTATACACAAAATGTAGAGAACATTGCAGACGCGGCCGTTAAGAAAGTACAACAGATGGATGAAAGTATCACACGATATACAGTAGCAGCCATGTTAGCAGGTGCATATGTAGGAATTGGAATCATCCTTATTTTCTCATTAGGTGCCCCCTTAGCAACGATCAATTCCCCATTTCAGCCACTCGTTATGGGAGCAGCGTTCGGAATAGCACTAACTTTGGTTATGTTTGCTGGTTCAGAGTTATTTACTGGAAATAACATGTTTTTTGCGATAAGTACTTTGTCAGGAAAGACATCCATAAGAGATATGCTCAAAAATTGGGTGGTCGTATTTCTAGGGAATTTATTAGGTGCCATTGTACTCAGCTTACTTATGGTAGGTACAGGACTATTCAAGCACATTCCTCCGGAGCATCTTCTGTTCGCAGCCACATCCAAAAAAATGAGTCTACCGATAACGGAATTGTTCTTCCGGGGTATTCTCTGTAACTGGTTAGTCTGTCTTGCGATTTGGATGGCTATGCGGGCCAAAGAAGAAACTGCAAAATTAATCCTCATCTGGTGGTGCCTATTCGCTTTTATTGCAAGTGGATTTGAACATAGTGTGGCGAATATGACGCTACTTAGTCTAGCAACGTTATTACCCCATCATCCAGAAACCATATCCATCGCGGGTTGGTTACATAACATGATACCTGTTACATTAGGTAATATCGTTGGTGGAGGTCTGTTTGTTGGTATGACCTATTGGTTCATTTCACCTGTACGGATGAAAAAGAAATAATATCAAACGACAACCAAGGCTGATTGCCTGGTTGTCATTTTTTTTAATCCACCATGTAGTTGTAAGGAATGCGAATCGTAATGGATGTACCTTTTCCAAGTGTGCTATCGACTTCGATGCCATATGAATCCCCAAAATAGAAGCGTATTCGATCATGTACGTTTTTAATTCCGATATGTGCTTCTCCTAATGTATCCGATGTGCTCCTCAATCGTTCTCGAAGCAATGCAACCTGAGTCTCGTCCATCCCGACACCATCATCTTTCACTACAATTAGCATGCAATCATTGGATAATGAAGTAGATATTTCAAGCAATCCAGCATGAACACTACGCTCCAAACCATGTACAATTGCATTCTCTATGATCGGTTGCAAGGAGAAGTGTAGAACGTTCACGAGATCGCAATCTGGGGCAAGATTCTCACTGTATTGGATTTTATCTCCGAAACGCATTTGTTGTACTTTGATATATAGGCGAGTATGTGCTAGTTCCTCCTGTAATGGAACAATATCCTTTCCAGTTTGAATATGGATTCGAAACAATCGACCAAGCAGTCCTATCATCTCTGCAATATCTCTTTGTCCGGCAAGTACAGCCTTCATCTGGATTGATTCTAATGCATTGGCAAGGAAATGGGGATTGATCTGGCTCTTGAGAGCCCCATATTGGGCAACCTTCTGTTGGGCGATCATGTTCGATGATCTTTCAATATGACTTTGCAGATCTTCTACCATCTTGCGTATCCCTTTATATAGAACCCCGAATTCATCCTGACGATTGCTATTTAGATCTACATCGAACTTACCGAGACCTACCGATCTAACCTTTCTACTTAATAGAATGATTGGTTTCGTTACTCGTGCAGATAGAATAAACATGAATAACAGTGCGGTGACCAAAGAGCAGAAGGCAAATCCTAATATAATGAATCGAAATAACTTTGCATCCTTAGACATTTCCCGCTCATCAATATATTGGATAACCTTCCATCCAGAGTAAGGCGAGGTCATAAAGTCAAGGTAGGAAGAGTTACCTGCAAAAGGAGCATAGAAACTTCCTGAATCATGACTAAGGATGTGTTTCAAAGATTCGTTATCAGAGTCATTTAAGGTTTGAGGCGTTTCTTGATCTTGCTTGGATGAATAAATAATGCCACCTTTATCATCCACGATAAGAAAATTACGGTTGCTGTTCTCGGATAAATTCAGAATTTCACGCAAAGAATCCAATCGAATATCGATTAGGATAACGGCTAGAGGCTGTTTGCTTCCTGTTTTGTTAATGACCCGGGCAATGGAAATAATCGATTCTTTCGAGTTGACACGATGAAAGGGTGTATGTGTTCCAAATATAACGATCTTGCCCTGACTAGCCAAGGTTTGTTTATACCAATCTTTCTGAATAAAGTTACTATCATCATAATCCGATTGATTGAAATTAACGGAATAAAAGACGCGGTCTCCCGCATAAATCTGAACACTATCCACATTTTTGATGGTCATTTCTATCGTGCTTGCGAAATGTTCAATCACACTTCTGTATTGGATGCCTGTATCTTCAATATTATTGGCACGATTGTCTGACCATTTGGTAAGTGAGCGTTGAAGTTGGCCATCAAGTTGTGCGGTAAGGGTACCTTTTTCTATACTCTGCAAATATTGATCGATATTAAAAGATAAATTATTTAGAATAAGATTTGCACTATCTTGGTATTCATTTTTGACCGTCTCCAGTGAAAACAGATACACAATACCTGACATGATCGTAAGTGGAAGTGTGATCGTACAAATCATGAGTATAAATATTTGACGATTGACATGTTTCATTTGAAATCGTTGGGAGAGGCGTCTGAGTATGTCCATTCAATCCGCTCCTAGTTGCTTTCTATATTCCGTTGGGGTCATATGCGTAATGGTTCGGAACATCTTTACGAAATGCTTATAGCTTTTATAACCACACATCATACAGATATCGGTAATTAGAAGTTCCGGATTCTGTAGCTTCTTCTGGGCATGTTGAATACGAATCTCAGTAACAAACGTGATATAATTCTTATTTAATTTCGTTTTGAATAAACGGCTCAAGTAAGATGGGTTATAAAAGAAACGATCTGCAACGATTTGAAGAGTAAGGTCTTGATCAATATGTTGTTCAATGAAATTTCTAATTTGTTCAAAAACAAGTGTATCTTTGGGCACAGCTGTCTGATTCTGAATTCGATATACACTATGAAGATGGATTATCCATTCAAATAGCCAGTCGAAGAGTTGGTCCAAAGTCTGGAAATCATCTATGAATGTAAGTGTCAGTAGTTTGTTACTATAGACACCCTCTACCGTAATCTTATTTTTGTGGGCGAACCGCAGGGTAACATTAATGATCTCTTGTAAAAAGGCGAGCCATTCATCAATGGATACATTCGGTAATTTGTTACGTGATTCGTCCGCTAGGTAATTCATTAATGTTCTCGTTTTTTCATGATTTCCTTGTTCTAAGTTTTCTAGGATCAACTGAGAATCAAGAAGGACCAAATGATTTGAACGACCAGTCGACGCATGATATGTACTGGCTATCGTTTGCTCACAGAAAAGATGGTCTCCAGGCTGTGAGAAGCGCTTATATAGCGCACGTTCAGTATGTTGAAGGGATAAGCCTGCACTCGATAGTTGGGATGACGGACTTCCTACTGCGATAAATAGACCTGTAGGTTCCTGAAGATTTATGTGAGCTGCTGCACTCAACATATATTCTTCAATCGGCTGGTGAAATAATTCTGTATTATGTACTTCAAATAATGTAATCGCATACAATTTGGATTTGTAAAAATAACTCAGCGTTCTCCAGGTGCAATCTTGACCTAAAACAGATACGGCCAAATCGGATACGAGCGTTTCTGCAATCTGCTTCCAACCTTTACTGGATACTTGAAGATGATTTGGATTAGGGATATTGGCCACAACAATCGAATAAAACATGAAATGGGTACCCTTGAATCCGCATAGGCGCTGAATCAATTCTGGTTCCAATGCAACATCGCCTTCCAAAAGATGTTTCACGACCTGACTATGTATCAGCAGGGTACCTTCCTTTACTTCGTTCTCTAATTCTAAGCGAGAGAGTTGTTCTTGTTTTCTATTCTCCAATATTTTGAGACATTCCATTAAGCTCGATAAGCTTTCTTCATATTCGAGGGGTTTGAGCAGGTACGACTGTATGCCACCGACTTGAATAGCTTTCTGTGCGTAAGAGAAATCGCTATAACCCGTTAATATGATAAATACGGTATTAGGTAATTTAGAACGTAGTTGTTCGATCATCTCTAGACCATTCATTTCTGGCATACGGATATCCGTTATGACTAAATCTGGTCGATGTGCAAGAGCAACATCCATCCCAATCTTTCCATTCTCGGCTTCAAAAATCGTATGTACACCCAATTCAGTCCATGGGAAATAGTGTTTCAGTCCAGCTCGTATAGTAGGTTCATCTTCGACGATCAGTAATTTGTACATAACATACCTCTCAAGTTGAAATGTATTAGAAAGTGCAATTAGTATTCATTATACAAGAAATATATGCCATAAGTATTATATTCTTAAATGAGAGCAATAGATAAGTAAAAATTGAGCCATGTATGTAAAAGTAGAGGGATATCACAATCCAATAAATTAATCTATGCTAAGTACAGGGAATGAAAGCGCTTAACTTTCCTTTCTGAATTAGGAATAGGGGGAATTGAAATGGCAATAAGGATGAGATGGTTAGTATCGGTCATTAGCATTATGCTCGTTATGATGACCGTTGCGGCATGTGGTTCGAGTAACAATACGGCAAACAAATCAACGTCGGAGCCAAATGCCAATAATGTCAAAGAGGAGTCGCCAAGTAACGAATCGAAGAAGTCTGAACCCGTAACAATCACTTGGTGGAATTTTCCGAACTTCCAACCCCTTGATGGGGAAGTTGGTAAATATGAGAAAGAAATTATTGCAGCTTTTAATGAGAAGAATCCAGAAATCAAAGTTAATCTTGAGATGATTACTTACGATGGAGGACCAGAGAAGCTCAATGTGGCAATCGCATCAAATTCTGCACCAGATCTTATATATGATGCTCCTGGACGTATCATCGACTGGGGTAAAAAGGGTCTGTTAGCATCTCTAGATGACATGGTTAAAGATGAAGTGAGACAAGATATCTCACCGGCATTCTGGAAACAGTCCATGGTAGGCGACAATACAGTGATGTATCCAATTAATACAGCGCCATTTATGATGGCAGTAAACAAAACGATATTCGAGAAAATGGATGCATTGGACTTATTGCCATTAGATCGTCCTGATCGTACATGGACTTTTGATGAATATAAAAAGGCCCTTCAAGCGGTTAAAGAAAAAGCACCTGATGTTATACCTTCCGGATTCTTTGCAAAGAGTCAAGCAGGGGATCAAGGAACACGTGCATATTTAGCTAACCTTGGAATCTCCAGATTCTTAAATGAGGACTATAGCAAGGTGGCTATTAATACAGAAGAAGCGGGTAAAGCGTTGGATTGGATTGCACAAGCTGAGAAAGATAAATTGGTTATTTCGGGATCAGCGGCTCTTGCTGCAGCAGATGTTAACGATCTATTCCTTCAAGGGAAATTAGCCTTTACCATTAACTATTCAGCTGTACTAAAAGCACAAAATGCTACCCTTAAAAAAGCGGAATTCGAAGAAGTATTACTACCGTTCCCTACGTTAGATGGTTCAAAGCCTAAGCTGGAACCTTATCTTGGAGGTATGGCTATATTTGACAATGGAGACGAAGCGAAAATTGCTGCATCTAAGAAATTTATTGATTTCGTAGCCAATGATGAAGTATATGGTAACAAAAACTTGATACAAACAGGTGGATTATCTGTACGTAACTCTATCACTGGATTGTATAATGATCCGGAATATGCCTATGCAGAGCTTGCTCGTGAATTCATTACGGATCCTCCAACCATTGCAGACGGTTGGGCAGATGTTCGCACTTTCTGGTTCCCTGAATTACAACGTGTTCTTTTGGCTGATGCAACAGGTAAAGAGGCATTAGATTCATTCGCTGCTAATGCCAACAAAGCCATTGAGGATGCCAAAGCAAAAGCAAAAAAATAAGCTAACCAAAGATAAAGATTAGGAGCAGCGTACACGCTTTTGCGTTGCTCCTTTTCCATCCATAGGGTAAGGAGAGATAGCATATGTTCGCAACGGCACTGAAATCTCGACGTCATGTCTGGCGGGAATGGCTAATCAGTTATTTGTTTTTATTACCTGCCTTATCTTTTTTTCTGTTATTCGTCGCATATCCCATGTTAAAAGGAATTTACATTAGCTTCTTTGATTATTCATTAAATAATTTCGATTTCATAGGTGTAGACAACTACAAACATCTCTTACAGGACAAAACATTCTTTCAGTCTATGAAGAATACCATTGTCATTGTTCTAGTGGCTGTTCCACTCGTCATTGCATTCTCTATCTTTGTTGCAATGACCATCTATAAGAAGAATGAGTTCATTCGTTCTTTCTTTCGGGGGGTCTTTTATTTACCAGCAGTTACATCAGTCGTAAGTATTACTGTCGTGTGGGCATCCATATATGATCCGAACTACGGTATTTTGAACTATATTACAAGCCTGTTCGGTGCTGAACCTATTGCCTGGCTTGGAAATCCTCGAACAGCCTTGTTTGCGATTATCGCCGTATTAATCACGACATCGGTCGGTCAACCGATTATTCTATACGTCGCATCAATAGGCAATATTCCGAGCTCATATATCGAAGCGGCACAGATCGACCGCGCAACGTATGGACAAATATTCAGAAAGATCATATGGCCCATGTTAATGCCAACGAATTTATACATTATTGTAATTACGACTATTAACACATTCCAAACCTTTGCCATTGTTCAATTGCTTACAGCAGGTGGACCACTATATAAGACTTCAACAGTTATGTACGGTGTATACGAGAAAGCCTTTATTCTGGGTAATTTTGGAATGGCATCTGCAATGGGAATTATACTCGCTGTTATTATCGGTATTATTTCTTTCATTCAATTCAGATATTTAGGCAGCGATGTGGAGTACTAGGAGGGATCAACATGAATTCATATAATCCAATGAACTTGAACAATAATCGCGTCCAATCAAGGATCAAGTCGAAATGGCAGTCTGATTTGACCGGGGGCAAGGTACTATCTAACATCATTTTGATTTTGTTTGCCCTATTATTTATATTCCCGTTTTATTGGATCGTTACTGGAGCTTTTAAGGTTCAGAATGTCGCAGTGGCTATTCCACCAGAATGGTTCCCACGTGATCCAACCTGGGAAAACTTCACTGTTCTATTCAAGAATCCGGTATGGAAGTGGACCTTTAACAGCTTTTTCGTAGCGGTGAGCGAAATGATAGGTGTTTGTCTTGTTGCATCGATGGCCGGTTATGTGCTTGCTAAGAAGTCATTTCCTGGTCGTAAAATGATCTTCACGATGTTTGTTGCCGCAATGGCGCTTCCTAAACAAGTTATACTAGTTCCTTTATTTACTATGATTGCTGATTTTGGTTGGATTGATAGCTATAAAGCTCTCATTTTACCGGCAATTGGTTGGCCTTTTGGTATCTTTCTGATCAAACAGTTTGCCCAAACGTTACCAACCGAACTAATAGAAGCTGCCAAGATTGATGGTTGCTCAGAACTTCGTTTATTCAACAGTATTGTCATTCCCTTGCTCAAGCCAGCATTGGGAGCACTCGCTATCTTCACGTTCATTAATGCTTGGAATGATTATTTCAGCCAATTGATTATGACGAGATCGACAGCAATGATGACTTTGCCTTTGGGTGTAGCCACTCTGAAAGGTGAATATACAACACCCTATGGTGTGTTGATGGCAGGTGCAGCATTTGCTTCTATTCCGATGATCACTATTTTCTTGTTGTTCCAGAAATCATTCACGCAAGGGATTACCATGGGGGCTGTAAAGGGGTAAGGATTGAATGATGGTCTATAAGTCTGAATAGTCTGTTAGTTACAATAGCCAGGTTCTGGGTTATTATGAATACAAAGAGCCATATCGAATTGTGAGATAGGGCTCTTTTAGTTGTGCGCCCAGCATGGGCGCTATCTATAGGGTGTGAGTCCCGAATGGCGAAGG